>JAUYTF010000115.1 GCA_030695285.1 Eubacteriales bacterium
AAGTAACCCCTTTGGTGGTTGCTCCCGCTACCGTACCCAAAACACTCTTCCAGTTTGGTACGGACACATTTAACTGGACAAACGCGAACCTGTCCGTCAAACTCTATGACGACACGGCCGCCAATATTGGCGGAACGACGCTTACGATGGGCACCGCGATCGCCGCGGGCACCTATGTGCTGTACATCAACGGCGTGATCTTCAACCCCGCCACACCCTACAACTTCCTTTCGACCGATATCGGCTCGAAAACGTTGACGGTTATGTACACCTATAAGCCGACCGGCAACACACATGCCGTCACGGTGACCAAAGACGTCACCATCTCTGTACAGCGCCACATCCTGCAGAGCATTGACGTGACAGGGCCCGCGCAGCTTTCCTATTATGCGGGTGAGTACTTAAACCTCAGCGGGCTTGTTGTCAAAGCAACTTACAGCAACATGACCGATCCTGTTACACTTGACAGCTCGAAGTATACGCTTCGCGTTTATAAGGACACCGAGGGTACGGACGAGATTACAACCGCAGACGCGCTTACCACACAAAACACGTTAAAAGTAAGCGTTACAGAGGCTTATGCGGGCACAGAAACGACAGTGACGGCAACAAAAACCGCTACGCTCGTCGTCTCGCCCTCCGTCTCATCGCTCTCGATTGCACCGGCCACGTCGAATATGACACTGGGCGTTACCGCACCGATCACCATTACCGCTACCGTCGGTGGCGGCGATACGTTTGCAAGCCTGGTCGCCAGTGTTGACAAGCCCGCTATCGCGGCAATCGATACTTCGACCCTGACCGCAGACGGTAAGGTTGTTGTCACGGCATTGTCCGTTGGCACGGCGATCGTCACCATTCGTGCCCGCGGCACGGGCTACACACATACGGCCTCCATCACCGTGGAGAAAGCACCGACGCCTGTGAGCAGCCTTGCGCTCGACAGAACTGCCCTATCGCTCCCCGTCAACGGCACCTATACGCTCACCGCGACCATCGGTCCGGACAATGCGACCGATAAGACCGTGAAGTGGGAAGTAGAGGCCGGGAAAGAGAGCGATGTTTCCGTAGACTCCACCGGTACGGTGAAGGTTCTACGCAACTTCACCGGCACAGTGACAGTAACCGCAACTTCCAACGACACCCCTACCGCAACGCAGAACTGTTTGATTTCGGTCAATACCATACTGGTTGACGGCATCTCGATTAGCGACACCAGCGCAACCATCTACAAGGGCAGCTGGAAGCAGCTCTCAGCCGTCATCACACCTTCCGGCGCGGCGGATCCCGCGATCACCTGGACCAGCAGCAACACCGCTGTGGCAACGGTTGACTCGACCGGAAAAGTGACGGCGGTCAGCGTCCCCGCCGGCGCAACCTATGGCGAGGCGATCATCACCGCGCAGTCGTCCAATCCTTCCGTTTTCTCAACGTGCACGATTCGCGTTCTCCAGTCCGTGCTCATCACGAGCCTGACGCTGAACAAATCCGATCTTGCACTCAACGTAGGCGATGAAGAGACCCTGACGGTGACAGGCACGCCTACCAATGCAACAAACAAAGTGCTCCAGTGGACGAGCAGCAACCCCGAAGTGGCCAGCGTCAGCGCAGGCAAGGTTATCGCTGCCTCCAAGGGCTCGGCTGTCATCCGCGCGGATGCGACCGACGGCAGCGGCAAGTTCGTCTCCTGCGTAGTCACGGTCAGCAACATCCAGATTCTCAACGTGTATCTGGATAAGTCCTCGCTCGACCTGAGTGAAGGCGACACGGCGAGCGTCGTTGCAACCGTTTTCCCGACCAATGCTACGACCAGAACGCTCAAGTGGACCAGCTCCAACACCTCCGTTGCAACGGTCGATTCCAAGGGCAACGTGATTGCGGGCGCCACCAAGGGCTATGCCATCATCACCGCGACCGCGACCGATGGCAGCGGCAAGTTTGCCGAATGCGTCGTGCTCTCCAAACCAAAAGTCCATGTGACGGGCATCACGATCAACTACGGCACAACGCTGGATCTTCTCGTGAACGACTCGACGTACCTCAAGGCGACGATTTTGCCCGCGAATGCTTCCGCGCAGAGCGTCACCTGGGCATCCTCGAACACGGCCATCGCCAGCATTGACGCTTCGACCGGCCTGCTCAAAGGCATCGCGCTCGGCGAAGCGACGATCACTGCCACGGCGGGCGGAAAGTCCGTCAGCATCAAGGTCAACGTCACCAATACCGAGTTCAACCATGGTGTTGCGGCAAACTTCAAGCGCAGGGTCAACGTTCGCGCCAGCGCGAGTGGCCTCAGTAAAGCCGTCGGGTTTGCTTATCTCGGCGATACCTTCAAGATCCTCGGGAGAACCGGCAGTTGGTATCTGATCCAGTACAACAACACCACCAAGGCATATATCTGGGCCAGCTATATCAATGCGACAAAGACTGCCGCCGCATACATCTCCGCGGGCAGCGCCACCGGCACCGGAGCGACCACCTCGCCGGGCGTTGTCACGAATCCGACGAAGGTGACCATCGCCAATTGTCTGTATTCGGTCAATGTTCGCCAGACCGCAAGCACGACGAGCACGCGCATCGGCAAGGCCAATCTTGGCGCAACCTTCACTTATCTCGGTAAGGAAGGCGACTGGTACAAGATCCAATACAACACCACGACAGTGGGTTATGTCTACGGCACCTTCGTGATTCCAAGCTGACGGTACAGCATCCTGTCAATACGGCGAGCCGCCCATTCGGGCGGCTCGTCTTTTGCATGCAGCCTTGTCTTCTATTCGCGACGTTTTTTTCTCGTGCGATTTAGTGAGCTTTCTTCTGTTTTACTTTGCTATCGCAAGGTGGATTTTTCGTGGAAAACAGTCGCTGCATATAGCGGCGCAGGTTCCCGTTTGTTATACTGATTGGCATGAACAGTCATTTGTTAAGCCGAACAGAAGAAGAACGCGCAGCTGTAAAGAAGAAGAAGAAGAATCCCTTTTTGCTGCGCGTTTGCGCGGTTCTCTCCTCCCTCGCCGCCGTCCTCGTATTGCTCAACTGGGGCACGAAGACTCGATTCGTCTCGCGCTATTATGAGATTGCGGATGCGCGAATCCGCGATGATGTGCGCATTGCCGTCATCAGCGACCTCCACGGCGCACTTTACGGCGCGCAGCAGAGCGATTTGCTCGCCGCGCTCGAGCAGCAGGCTCCGCATGTTGTGCTGCTGCTTGGCGATATCTTTGATCAGCGCGGAGTCGACACGAACGCCAAGGCGCTTCTGTCCCAACTTGCCGGGCGCTTCCTTTGCTATTTCATCCCCGGCAATCACGAGTATAGATCCGGCGAAATGCTGCCCATTCGCGAAGTGCTGCGGCAAGCAAACGTCCCGCTTCTTACCGGAGAATCTGCCATGATTGTCGTGAATCAAACGCAAGTGCAGATCTTCGGTGTAGACGACGGGCAGGGCGGCAAGACCAAGCAACTCCGGCAGATCGAAGCCGCGGGCGAGCAGCGCAGTGACGAAATCTACTCCATACTCGCCATCCATGTGCCAAACGATGTGGAGTCCTATCTGCACTACGGTTTTGATCTGATGCTGTCCGGGCATACGCACGGCGGGCAAATCATCATCCCCGGCTTGCTCAATGGCCTCTATGCGCCGGGACAAGGCCTCTTTCCGAAATATGGTGGCGGATGTTATGATTTTGGAAAGCAAGCGCTCATCATCAGCCGCGGGCTCACAAAACGACCATATTGGCTGCCACGCCTCGGCAACCCGCCGGAATTGTGCTTCGTTACCCTCACGTCATCGACCGAACCATAACACAAAGCGGCGCACCTTCCGGCGCGCCGCTCGTTGTTTGTCCGCTGAGCTTACTCGTAGTATTTGATCACATCATCGATGGGCTTGCGCTTCTTTTCGCGCAGTGTGTCGTTTGCCGCATAGCCAACCGCGAGGATCAGGCGCACGCGCGTGCTCTTTGGCAGGCCAAACAGCTCCCGAATCTTCTGCTCGTTGTGCCAGCCGATGATGCAGGTAGATAGCCCCTGCTCAGTCGCCGCATAGCAAAACTGGGACGCGGAGAACGCAACATCGATCGGCGCAAAGTCCTGATCTTTGAATTTTTGCGAGAGCGAAACCTTGAGCACCGTGTTTTCTTCCAGCACGACCGCAAACGCCGGACAGTTTTTGACGAACTTGTTCATGCCGAGCTCCATCATCAGCGGACGCAGCTTCTCAGATAGCTCCGCATTCGTGACGATCAGGTATTTCCATGGCTGTCCGTTGCAAGCGGAGGGCGCAATCCACGCAGCCTCGGCGCAGCGCCGCAGCTTTTCTTTCTCCACAGGGCGGTTGGGGTCGAAATTGCGGCAGCTTTCCCGCCGCTGGATTAAGTCAAAATAATCGCTCATGCTTGCATCTCCTTGATCGGTTTGTTATCGCTAGGCTTAGTTGGATATTTCTTTCGCTTGCGCGTCTTCTATTTTTTTCAATGTGTCTTCTAGCATCAGCGCACGCAGTTGCTTTAAGTATGGAAACTCGCTCGCGTTTTCTACCGCGTAGGTCTGCTGCAACTCGTACTCCAGCGGCAGCCAGGTGCTGATATCGCTCTCATTGTGCTGAATGACGGCTTCCAGCTTATCCAGCGCCTTATACAACCGCGCCTCCGTGCTCACTTGCGCGTCCATCTCGGTAAACAGCGCGCCTAAACTCCCCCGCTGCGGCTCCGAGAGGGTGGAAAGCAGTGTCTGTACCGCGTTTTCTTCCGATGTTTCGTGTGCCTCCGTCTTAAGAAACGACGGAATATCGCCCGTAATCGCCTCGCCAAAGTCGTGGATGAGGCACATCCAGATGAGTTTGTTGCCGTCTATCTCAGGAAATTCCGGCAGGATCAGCAGAGCGAGCACCGCTAGACGCCAAGAGTGGGCGGCAACGGTTTCCGTGACGCCTCCTAGGGTGGTGCTGTGCCGTCCGTTGGTCTTCAAGCACTCCAGCCTACGTAAAAAGTCCAATAACTCTCGTTGCTTCAAGCGTTTTCTCCCTCGGCTGAAACACGTCGCGCGTGTCGTTGGCCTGTTGCATCGATCATAACACAAAGCATTTTAATTGAACATGCGCCAAGAAAAATTGCAATAATTATTTTTAAAAAACGCTTGACTCTGACGTTACGTCATGGTTTATGATGATTTCAGGAGGTGAGGAAACGATGCGTCTTTCCATCGGCGCGCTGAGCAGGCTTTCCGGCGTTTCTGTCCGCGCTTTGCATCACTACGACCAGATCGGCCTTCTGCAGCCGAGCGAGGTCGCCGAGAGCGGGTATCGGTATTATGACAGCGCGGCCATCGAGCGGCTTTGGCAGATCCTGTTTTATCGGGAGCTGGATTTCCCGCTGAACGAAATCAGCCAGATACTTTCGTCTCCCGCGTTTGACCGGGAGCGCGCGCTGACGGAGCACCGCAGCCTGCTGTTGCAGAAGCGTGAACGGCTGGATCGATTGATCGAGCTCGTCTCCAATGCTATGAAAGGAGAAACTACCATGGAATTCCAACCGTTTGATACCAGCGAAATCGACGCGCTGCGCGAGCAGTATGCTGAGGAAGCGAAAGCGCGCTGGGGCAATACCGAGGCGTACCGCGAGAGCACAAAGCGTGCCGCGAAGTGGACTGAGGCGGACAAAGCAAGGTTACAGAAACAGTCTGACGAAATCTTCTCAGCCTTTGCCGCGCTCGTCGGCACAGGCTCCGCAGACGCGCGGGTGCAGGCGCTGGTCACGCGCTGGAAGGCGTTCATCAGCGAGCGCTATTACAACTGCACGGACGAAATCCTGGCGGGTATGGGTCAGATGTATGTGGCGGACGAACGCTTCACAAAAAACATCGACAAGTACGGCGCGGGCACGGCAAAGCTCATGAGCGAGGCCATCGCAGTCTATTGCGGGAAATAAACCCAAGCGACAAACAACTCAACAGACACAAAAACCGGCGTGGTATTTTCAACGCGCCGGTTCTTGCTTTACAAAAGACTTTAGATATTGTCCCGCCGCATTTTTCTACGAAACACCAGCACCGATGCGATGAGAACAACGACAGCGTAGCCGATCACCCACCACAGATGCGGCATGATCGCGGCATAATCGCCGCTCATCGCCGCGCGCCCCGCGTCTACAGCGTGTGCAAACGGAAGCGCATACGCAATCTTTTTAAACACACCGCCGACAAGATCCAGATCAAACCACGTTCCGCTGAGCCAGGCTGCAAGATTCGTCAGCAAAGCGCCGCAGATACCGCCAACCTGCTTGTCGTTGAGCACGCTGCCGCAGAGCAGCCCGATGCCGATGAACAGCGCCGCAGCAGGTAGCGAGACGACGATGGCAAGTAGCACATTCGCCGTGAGCTGCATGCCGAGCACGCCGGTGGCGAAGCCGGTCCAATCCTCAAGGCTGGTCGCGTGCAACC
>JAUYTF010000117.1 GCA_030695285.1 Eubacteriales bacterium
TAAGCCTTCTTGCCGCCAGATTCGTTCCACTCGTTTATGGTTGATCAGGATTCCTTCATTCCGAAGCATGTTGGTAACCATCCGGTACCCGACTCGGCCGTAATTTGTAATCAGCCTGATGATTGCTGTCCGGATCTCGTCTTCGTCGCTGCGTGTCACAGGTTCATACCGGTAACTGTTGCGGTTGATTTGTAATACCCTGCAAGCCCGTCTTTCTGCTACATGATGCTTGGTAACTGCATACTCGACAGCCGCTAATCGCTTTGCAGGGCTTAGAAGTTTTTTGAGTTCACATCTCTAAGGATCGAGATATCCAACGCTTGCTCAGCTACCAGTTTCTTTAAACGACCGTTCTCTTTCTCTAATTCCTTTAATCGGCGGGCATCACTGGTGTTCATTCCACCGTATTCTTTTCGCCAACGATAATACGTTTGCTCTGTGATCCCAAGCCCTCTACAGGCCTCTGTAATCGTTTTGCCCTGGTTGCAATGGAGTTCTACTTCCCGCAGCTTGACGATGATCTGCTCGACTGTGAAGTTCTTTCTTGCCATCTTCTTTCAGCTCCTTTGTTAGTCTTTTTTCTCTTTTCCTAACATTATAGCTGGTCCAGTTTTTGGGGGCTAGATCAGGAGCGTGCGGTGGACGATATCAGGCGACGATTCGGGCATTACGCCATCTACCGTGCCGTCGTAGAGTTCGACCCGACACTCAAGCATATAAACCCCAAAGAGGATCATACGATCCATCCGATCGGCTACTTTAAAGCGATATGAGGGCAAGGTCATGCAAGAAATCAAGAAAGAATATGTTTCCATCCTCGCGCAGATCCATCGTGACGGCTCAATCCAGCCGATCGGTATTCTTCTGGAGGACGGCCGCAAATATGATATCGATGAAATCAAAGATAAGTGCAGGGCTGCCAGCTTGAAAGCAGGCGGATGCGGAATCCGATATACGATTCGGATAGGGGCGCGAGATACATACCTTTTCGATGAGGATGGGCGATGGTTCGTAGAACTCCGCGTGAGTTAAAATTGACAGTATAGCAACTATATGGATTTGTAAACCCGCAACCCGCAGATGTTGCGGGTTTTTTCATTTTTGGGAATTTGCGGCGTATTCTTGCTTGAAAATCGAGTAGAAATGAAAAGCGGAAAATGAGTTCTCCACAAAATATATTAGTTCAAATTTACCGCATACCGTCCCGCTTTTGGATTAATCGAACATTCGGTTGTATATATGGGCGTTTAAGGACTCGTTATAATCCTCCGTGGAAGTTTCGGAGGACGATGTTTGAGAGTTCGCGCCCGTGCAATGGTTGAATGCGAAACCGTTAG
>JAUYTF010000118.1 GCA_030695285.1 Eubacteriales bacterium
CGGCACTCTGCCTCCGGTCAAGTTTATTGGGTTTGATAATTTTGTCGAAATATTTAAAAGTCCGAGTGTTGACTTTCTCAACTCGATACAGGTAACGGTAACTTTCGCGCTGGTCGCAGTTGTCGGAAGCATCATTTACTCCATGATTATAGCAATGCTCTTAAACCGCAAGATCCCCGCCCGCGGATTTTTCCGCGCGGTGTTCTATATTCCGTATATCCTGCCCGCCACTGCGGTTATGATTAGTTGGTGGTTTTTATTAAAGTATGACGGCGGTCTGATCAACTATATCCTTGTGAGTTTGGGTTTAGAAAAATCCTATTTCCTGTCTGCTGCAAACACGGTCATACCGTCACTGGCTATGATCGCTATTTGGACATCCGGCAACCTCATCGTCATCTTTTTAGCAGGGCTGCAAAACGTGCCCCGGGTCTATCACGAGGCAGCGGAAATAGACGGCGCAAACTCTTGGCAGCGGTTTTGGAACATTACGATCCCTTGTATGACTCCTATTATTTTTTACAATCTTTTGATGAGTCTTGTCGTCAATCTGCAGGTTGTCGTACCCGCGCTGGCCGTTACAAAAGGCGGGCCGGGTAAGTCTACTATGTTTATGACGTATCTGATGTATCAGACCGGCTTTCGAGGCAGGGAACTGGGGCAAGCCGGCGCGATTGCGTTTGTGTTCTTTATCGTAGCCGCAATACTAGCCTTTATCTTATTCGCCACATCCAAAAGCTGGATTTATAACGAGGGAGGAGATGATAAGAAATGAGTGAAACCGCTAATCAAAAAAGAAGTATAATAAAAAGAGCGCTCTTTAGAAGCTCCCTAAGAAGTAAAAAGAGAAGTGAAAAGATTGCGGATAGCATCTCGTTCATTATTATCATCGTAGTAGCTGCGTTAGTAATGCTGCCGATATGGTGGATGGTTCGCTCTTCGCTTATGAAAAGCATTGAAATCTTTAGATGGCCGCCGCAGTTTTTCCCCTCGGAGTGGTTGTTTTCCAATTACAATATAAAACCGACTACTTTTGACTTTTGGCTGTATTTAGGGAATACGTTGACCATTGTCGTCCCCAGTGTCGTTTTCGGAACGGTCACGGCGACTTTTTGCGGCTATGCTTTTGCGCGGCTGCGTTTTAAAGGGAAAGCGTTTTTGTTTTCGCTTTGCGTGGGTTCGATGCTCCTGCCGACTATGGTAACGCTTATTCCGCTCTATATCGCATGGGCGAGTCTGGGGCTTACCGATACATACTGGCCGCTGATATTGCCGTATCTTTGCGGAGGAGGCGCGTTTAATATCTTTCTGATCAGGCAGTTTATCAAGACCCTTCCCAGAGAGCTCGACGAGTCGGCCGCGATCGACGGTGCCAGCTATATGCGCACGCTGACGAGCATCATTACGCCCTCTATCAAGCCGGCGATCATCGTTGTAGCGCTGCTGATCTTCATTACGACATGGAACGATCTGCTGCAACAAACGATCTATATTTCTTCGCGAGAAAAGTATACGATGGCAGTAGGGCTGACCACGTTCATGGGCTCTTTTAAGAACGATTATGCGGGAATGTTTGCGGCAACCTGCCTTTCGTTTTTGCCGGGCGTGTTCGTTTATCTCATAGGGCAGCGTTATTTTGTAGAGGGCATCGTGATGACGGGGATGAAGAACTAGATGTTGCAAGAGAAAAAGAGTATTTGGGACAGAATCGGCGCTTTTCGCTTCGCTCCCGGCAAGGGTGTGACGCAACCGCCACCTGAAAGAGGCTGGAAGCGCTTTTTCTTTGTGCTCGGGACGCACTTCTGGAAGCTGATCTCACTCAATCTACTGTTTCTCGCGTTTTGTATTCCCATCGTTACGATTCCGGCAGCGTTTTGCGGCATGAACCGCGTCATCATAAAACTATATCGGGAGGGCAACTGCTTTGTCTGGACGGAATTTTATAAAGAATTCCGCTCAAATTTGTTCAAAGCAATGCCGTTTGGTGTCCTTGGAGGCATGACCCTGTTTGCGTCCTATTATTTTTTGAGTTTGAGCATATCTGCCGCTGCAAACCGTGTTGAAGTCTTTTCGGCCGCGATAGGCATACTGTTGCTGCTTTTCGCAGTTTTATTTCTAAATTACGCATTCATTTTTCTTCCAACACTGGATTTGAAAAACAGTCAAATCGCGAAAAATGCCTTCATTTTTCTCATCACAGAAGGGGGAACAAATCTGATCATTCTCGCTAGCGTTGCTACAACTGCGTTGGTTTCTGTTGTGTTGTTTCCTTTTTCGCTCTTTCCTCTCATGCTCCTTTCGTTTTCATGGATGCAATACGTCATCTGTGCGGCGGTCAATGATCCGCTGCAAAAGCGGATCATTGACCCGTTTGAGACCCCTAAGAAAGAGGAACTCTGACCAAATGAAAACGATCGAAGACTGATTACGATGCTTATGTGCGTCAGGAATCAAAACCCAACATCGGTTATGCTTCTTTTTTCTCTTTACCCCAATGTATAATGTAGAGCCATCTTTTCTGCAAAACAAAGCCCGGCCGAATGACCGGGTTTTTTTGATTTTGTGACAGGTCGTGTCTTTCCTGTTGTAAACATATCCATGGACGAAATGCAGGCGAATGCGTATTTTGCAGGGCGAACAAGGATGCTTTACGCGAAAAAACACAGTATGTAATGGGTGGCTTTGCAGGAGGAAGTATATCTATTGCGTAGTATTTTGTCAGAAACATGTATTAACCATTGTAAATCCAGAAAAAACCTTATAGTATTCAAGTAGTACCGTAAAGGAGACAACCAAAATGACAGACGAAATCACGAAAGAACAGGCGCCAGACATCCTGAGTGAAGAAGAAGTTCTGAAACAATTCGAGCAAAACAAAGGCAAAGCGGAAAAACTACTAAAAGACAAAGAGAAAATGGAACGCTTTCTGGAGCGTCTGGAAAAGAAGCTATCGAAAATTCCTTTGGCGGGGGAGTACCTTTCCGATATTCCAGTTCTTGTCTCTTTGGTGAAAGCTTATATCGAAAAAAGATATCTGGAAATTCCGATCGGGTCGATCATTGCGATTGTCGCCGTACTGATCTATTTCTTGAACCCGTTTGACCTGATTCCCGATTTCATCCCGGGCATCGGCATTCTGGACGACGTTGCGGTCATTGCAATCGCGTACAAGTTTGTTCATGACGATGTTCAAGAGTATAAGGCGTGGAGAGACGCGCAAAAGCTGTCCTGACGCCAAGGAGCGACCTCAGGCTGCGGGTACATCGCGCGAATGGCTTGCTGATTGCGCATCACCACACGTATACGGACATACAGGGCATGGACTATCAAATTTTGATCGAGGCGGATTTCCTCGTCAACGCTTATGAGGACAAGATGGACGAGGACGCCGTCCGCACCGTGCGCGAGAAGATATTTTCCACCAAAACCGGCATCGAGCGCATCGATTTGCTCTATCTTTTTCCCAGTCTTTCTGAATGAATCAACCGCAATGCTATGCATTCTGCGCCGTATATGGTATGATATCGGTTGTTTTGAATGGAAAGCAGGTAAGATATCATGATTAGCGCACACAACGTATCCCTTCAGTTCGGCGGCAGACCGCTGTTTGAGCACGTGGACATCCAGTTCACCAACGGCAACTGCTACGGCCTCATCGGCGCGAACGGAACCGGGAAATCTACGTTTCTTCGGATACTCTCCGGCGAACTGGAGCCAAACAAAGGCGAAGTCTCCGTCACCACCGGCGAACGCGTCGCGGTGCTGCGGCAGGATCACTACGCTTTTGATAAGTTCACCGTCATGGAGACGGTCATCATGGGCTACGATCGGCTGTATGAGATCATGCAGCTCAAGGAAGAGCTCTATGCGAAAGAGGATTTTAGCGACGCGGACGGCATCCGCCTTGCGGAGCTCGAAGGCGAGTTTGCAGAGCGGGACGGCTGGAGCGCGGAGTCGAATGTTGAAATTCTGCTCAACGGTCTCGGCGTGCCCACGGCAATCCACTTTTCCCCCATGGCAGAGCTGGACGGCCCTACCAAGGTCAAGGTGCTGCTCGCGCAGGCACTGTTTGCCAAGCCGGATATTCTGCTGCTCGACGAGCCGACCAACAACCTTGACATCTACGCCATCCACTGGCTGGAGGAGTTTCTGCTCGACTTTCCGAATACCGTCATCGTGGTCTCCCATGACCGGCATTTTTTAAACAAGGTCTGCACGCACATCGTAGACATCGACTACAGCAAGATGCAGATGTATGTCGGCAACTACGACTTCTGGTATGAATACACCCAGCTCGCCGCGCGGCAGGAAAAAGACAAGCGCAAGCAGAACGAGCAGAAGGCAAAAGAGCTGCAGGAGTTCATCATGCGCTTCTCCGCCAACGCCAGCAAGAGCAAGCAGGCGACCTCGCGCAAGAAGATGCTCGACAACCTCGATATGGGCAACTTTGCGCCGTCCTCGCGGCGCTATCCCTTCATCCACTTCAAGCCTGACCGCGAGGTGGGCAACGACATCCTCTCCGTCAATGGGCTCACAAAGAACATCGGCGGCAGAAACGTGCTCAACAACTTGAGCTTCGTGGTCTGCGGCGGGGATAAAATTGCGTTTGTGGGGGAGGATGAACTGGCACGCACCACGCTGTTTCAGATCTTGATGGGCGAGATGGAGCCGGACGCGGGCAGCTTTAAGTGGGGCGTGACCACCACGCAGTCTTACTTGCCGAGCGATAACGCAGCGTATTTTGACGGGGTGACGTATTCGCTGGTGGATTGGCTGAGGCAGTATTCCAAGGATCAGTATGAAACCACGATTCGGGGCTGGTTAGGCAGGCTGCTGTTCTCCGGTGAGGATGCGCTCAAAGAGGCGCGCGTGCTCTCCGGCGGCGAGAAAAACCGTTGCATCCTCGCCAAGATGATGCTCTCCGGCGCGAATGTGCTCATACTCGACGAGCCGACCAACCACCTCGATCTGGAGGCGATCACCGCGCTCAACGAAGGCATGACGGAGTTCACGGGTGTGATGCTCTTTTCCTCTCACGATCATCAGATCACGCAGACGGTTGCAAACCGCATCATGGAGATTCTCCCCGGCGGCGTGATCGACAAGCGCGAGAATTATGATGAATACATCGAGAACGAAGACGTGAAGAAGCAAAGGGAGCTTTGGAGCTGAAAAATAGAAGGATACAACAAAGGGTGCCGTCCGATAGGGCGGCACCCTTTGCTGTTATGCAAGCTAGTTTTTCGGAATTGGGACGATGATTTCAACCAATGGATCCCATAGAAATGTTGCAACGATTTCAGTTACGCCTTCCGGTACCGAGAAGATCTC
>JAUYTF010000120.1 GCA_030695285.1 Eubacteriales bacterium
GAAAGACTTAATCTTCTTAATGGGTTCCGGCTGTCTTTAGAGAACGTCATAAAGCAAACTAAACAGAAAAAGCTAGTTATTGTTGTTGATGAACTAGATCGTTGTCGCCCAACATTCGCGATCCAAACTCTGGAATTAGCCAAACATTTATTTGCGATCCCAAATTTAGTATTCATATTTGCACTTGATATTGAGCAATTGAGTTGCTCAGTGAAGACAGTTTATGGATCAAGTATGGATGCTGCTGTATACTTGTGTAGATTCTTTGACTATATTGGCAAAATGCCTAACCCAAACCAAAGAATTTTTGTAAAAATGTGCCTTGAGCAACACAGGGCATCTACTTCTCTCATCGAAAATTGGAATCAGAAGATACCAGACTATTTTACTGCTCTTTCGATGTCATTTTCACTAAGTTTGAGAGATATTTCAACAATCATAAAAACTTACCAATTAGCATTAGATTCTTTTCTACTCGATTATAAGTATCCGCAATTTCATCTACTTTATCTTTTTCTGTTAACGCTAAAATATAAAGATGGTTCGTTATATTCTGATTTTCTTTTGCATAGACAAAACGACAAGTATAAGAAAAGCGGGGATAACTGTTTAGCAAAAGTAAAGCACTATTTTCCAGACTTACCAAAAACGGAGAGTACAGTATTATCGGATCAACTCCAGCGTTTAAATAACACAACGGTGTTGTCAAACGTTGAGTTTGGAGTCTATCCGAGTTATATTGATGCATTGAATAGAGAATCGCGAACAACACCCTTCCGAGTAGAGGCTGCTATTAAGGAATATGATATAAGAGGTAATGCTTGACTAATTATTACTCCGAAATTTAAAGACTCTAGAGGTAATATATATACTGGAAATCGAGAACAAATTGATGAAACTGATGTATTAAGCGATGTAATCGAAGGAAACGACCTAGTTAAGTGGGACGGCGTTAAGAACATTTCTCTAGGTCAATATTATTACCAACAGCTCGAAATGTTCAACTTCGCGCTTACCGCTGACGATTCAGAATCCAAAGCTTGATTTAACAGTCCCCCACCTTGCAATTCCCCCGTATCGTGCTAAACTGAACGTAGTAGATTTGTTGCGGCAAATCGAATTGCGTTCAGTTTTTATTCGCTGAATTGAAAGGAACAAATGAGTATGAACCCCGTTCGCATGATCGTTCTTGGCGCGGGCGCGCGCGGCATGGATGCCTATGCGCCATACGCCCTGCTCGCTCCCGACCAGCTCCAGATCGTTGCCGTCGCAGAGCCGCGTGAAGCGCGCAGAAGCGCCTTTGCCGCGCGCTACGGCGTCCCCGAAAGCGCTGTCTTTTCCGACTGGCGGGATGCCCTCATAGCCGGAATTCAAGCGGACGCGGTGCTCGTTGCCACGCAGGACAACCAGCATGTTGAGCCTGCGTGCGTTGCCATGGAGCACGGCTATGATGTATTGCTGGAAAAGCCCATCGCGAAAAGCGAAGCGGAGCTCAAGCAGATTTATGATACGTCTGTCCGCACGGGGAAACGCGCGGCGGTTTGCCATGTGCTGCGCTACACGCGTTTTTTCAACTCGCTCAAGTCGATCATCGACAACGGCGAAATCGGCGACGTCGTCAACATCTCCCACAGCGAAAACATCGGGTTTTGGCACATGGCGCATAGCTTCGTGCGCGGCAACTGGCGCAGGGAGGATGAGACAAGCCCCCTGATCCTCGCAAAGAGCTGCCACGATACGGATATCCTGCTCTATCTCGTCGGCAAGGACTGCAAGCGCGTCGCCTCCTTTGGCAGCCTGAAGCACTTCACCGCCGAACACGCACCTGAGGGCAGCGCGGAACGCTGCCTCGACTGCAAAGTGGCCGCCACGTGCCCATACAGCGCGACGCGGCTTTATATGATTCCGTTTCTCACCGGCTGGCCTGTCTCGGTCATTACCGATGACCTAAGCCCCGCGGGTAGGCTAAAAGCTCTGCGCGAAGGGCCTTACGGCAGATGCGTCTATCATTGCGACAACGATGTGGTAGATCACCAATCCACCGTGCTGGAGTTTGAGGGCGGCATCACGGCGACCATGACCGTCTCCGCGTTTACCGATTTTCGCCACGGGCGCACGGTTCACATCATGGGTTCGCACGGCGAAATCCGCGCCAAGATGTCCGACGAGACCATTGAGGTGACCAATTTTCGCGACGGCACTGTCCGCACCACGGAAAACCCGCTACCCGGCGGCATGGGGGACGGACACGGCGGCGGAGACATGGGGCTGATCGCATCGTTTGTGCGCATGGAGCGCGGAGAAGAGGGCGCGGTAAAGAGCTCGATCCGGGACGCGATTCAGAGCCACCTGATCTGCATCGCAGCGGAAGAATCACGAAAGAACCATACCGTGGTCGACATCCACAATGTTGGATCAGAAAAAGTTGGATGAATCGATCAAAAACACAGCAAATGCAATAATCGGAGGAAGAAAGAAATGCAGCAAAAGACACGTACGGCTTCGTTCCTGCTCGTGATCAGCTGGATCTATATCATTTTCTCACTCGGCATGATCGCGTTTGCGCTCTATAATCTGACAAACGTGGAAGTAAGGCTCACGTTCGCTGGTGTGACCGACGCGGTGTTTTTCCTCATCGGCGGTGCGCTGGGTGTCCTCGCGGGCATATTCGGGCTGGTGAGCAAGCACCTCAAGCGCTGCCGCCTGATGGGGCTTATCCTGCTCGCCATCGCCGCCGTTCCGCTGCTGATCAACCTGCTGGCGGGAGAAACGCTTGAAACATACTGGAAAAACATCGCGGTGATGGTGCTGCCTTTTCTGTATCTACTTGCGGCTTTGATCAAGCGCAGCGAGAGGAGTCCGGCGGCGATTCCGGCCGACAGCGCGCCTTATTTCCCCGTCGCGCCTGCACCCGCACCGCAGCCCGCAGAACAGCCGGAAAGCAAGCCTGCCGAACCGGAAACAAAGCCGGAACAGCAACCGTAAATCGCGGACCGATCAGCGCCGCCCTCGCTTGTTTCACGCGCGCGTAAAGCAGCAAAACCAAGGAAAATGGCATGAAGAATTTGGCGAAAAGCTCTTGCATTTTGATAGGGTCTGTTGTATCATAATCAAGCGGCTTGGGGCATTAGCACAGTTGGTAGCGCGCAACGTTCGCAATGTTGAGGTCGGGGGTTCGAATCCCCCATGCTCCACCAAGCAAACAGAAACCCCGTCTGAACAAGGCGGGGCTCTTTTTTTGATAAGAACAGAGTTGCGTTGAGAACTCTGTTTTTCGGAAGCATTCGGGCGATAATTGCCCTCGGACAGGCTCGGATGAGCCGGATAAGGACTACACCATGGAAACCATCAAACGGGAAGTCAGTCGCAGAAAGACGTTTGCGATCATTTCGCATCCCGACGCGGGCAAGACCACGCTCACTGAGAAGCTGCTGCTCTTTGGAGGGGCGATTCGCCTCGCTGGCACGGTCAAGGGCAGAAAGGCGAGCAAATACGCCGTTTCAGACTGGATGGAGATCGAAAAACAGAGAGGTATCTCGGTCACGTCCAGCGTGCTTAATTTTGACTACGATGGCTATCGAATCAATATTCTCGATACGCCCGGCCATCAGGATTTCAGCGAGGACACTTACCGTACGCTGACCGCCGCAGACAGCGCGGTGATGCTCATCGACGGCGCAAAGGGCGTAGAGGAGCAGACGAAAAAGCTCTTTCACGTCTGCCGCATGTTCGGCATCCCGATCTTCACGTTTGTCAACAAGCTCGACCGCCACTGCAAAAACCCGCTCGCCCTCATGGAGGAGCTTGAGTCTACGCTCGGCATTCACGCATATCCGATGAACTGGCCGATCGGCATCGACGGCGACTTTCGCGGCGTTTACGACCGCAGGACAAAGCGTATTGAGCTATTCACCGGCGGCAGACACGGGCAGGAGACCACGGTTTCGGATGAAGGGGACATCGACGACGAGCGCTTTCGCGCCATCCTCGGCGATTATCTCTACGATCATTTGCTTGAGGAGATCGAGCTTCTAGAGATCGCGGGGGACGAGCTGGATATGGAGAAAGTACGCGCGGGGGAACTCACGCCGATGTTTTTCGGCAGCGCGATGACCAACTTCGGCGTGCGCCCGTTTCTGGAGGCGTTCATCGATATGGCACCGTCTCCCTATGCCAAACGGCACAGTGACGGCAGCGTCGAGCCGGACAGCGCGGATTTCTCCGGCTTCATCTTCAAAATTCAGGCGAATATGGATCCGGCGCATCGCGACAGAATCGCGTTTTTGCGCATCTGCTCCGGCAAGTTTGAAAAAGGCATGGAGGTTGTCCACCAGCGCACGAATAAAACCATGCGGCTATCGCAGTCTCAGCAGTTTCTCGCGCAGGAGCGCGTAAGCGTGGAAGAAGCGTACGCGGGCGACATCATCGGCGTGTTTGACCCCGGCTGTTTCCTGATTGGAGACACGCTCTGTAACGGCAAAAATGCGTTTCAGTTTGAAGGCATTCCCATGTTTCCCTCCGAGCACTTCGCTGAAGTGAACGCGGTTGACTCCGGCAAGCGCAAACAATTCCTCAAGGGCATCAAGCAGATCTCCGAAGAGGGCGCGATTCAGGTGTTTAAGCAGCCGGATCTCGGTGTGGAGCGCTTCACCATCGGCGTTGCGGGCGCGCTGCAATTCGAGGTGCTCGAATACCGTCTCAAGAACGAATATAACGTCGAGATCACCATTCGCAAGCTGCCCTATCAGCTCGCGCGCTGGGTCGTCACCGACCGTTTCAATAAGGACATGCTCGCCTATACGGATACGCTGCTATTGGAGGATCAGTATCAGCGCCCGGTGGTGCTCTTTAAAAACGAGTGGTCGCTCAGCCGTATGGAGGACAAGAACAAGGAAGTCAAGTTCCTCGACATCGCGCCGGTGAACAATTGATTTGCGCAAAAATTGCGTGCGTCGCTCTCGAAATTTTTACATGCAAGTTACCTTCATTTTGCGTGTTTCCTGCTATACTGGAAGAAAAATCGGCAGGAGGGTAACGTATGCCGTTATCGGTGATTCTAAGGCCAATGCTCGTTTCCGATTTGCCGCTCTTTCAGGAGTGGCTGTTTGTGCCGCATGTCGCCGCCTGGTATCATGAACCGGAGGATTGGATCTTTGAGGTGGAGCATCAGGACGACGAATTCGCCTTTGTACGGCACTTTATTGTAGAAAGCGCTGGCAACCCCGTCGGCTTTTGCCAATATTACCCGTATTGGCTCAGCGGCGAAGACTGGCACGGAACCATCCCGCTGAAAGGCACCTATAGCATCGACTATCTGATCGGTGAAAAGGCATTTCTCGGCAAGGGATACGGTACGCAGATCATACTTGCGCTACTGGAGAAGATCCGCTCAGAGACGGACGCTGCGCGCGTGATCGTTCAGCCCGAGCCTGAGAATCAGGCATCCTGCGGCGTACTTCGCGCTGTCGGTTTTGCTTTTGATGAGGAAAACGGGGTCTATCTGCTCACGCTTTCGTAAAACCCAGCCAAGAATCTATGCAAATCCATCCAGACAGGAGCGCGCCATGATCGATTTTCAAAACGCAGTGTTTCTCAAGCTTCGCCCCGTTGCGGACAACACGTTTTCTGCCGTGATTGAGGCGATGTTTATCCCCGGCGAAGAGATTCTCTGCTCGTTTCAGACCGTGCGCGACGGCGTGGTGTTCACCAACAAGCGCATCTTTGCCATCAATGTGAAGGGCATCACCGGCAAGAAGAAGGATTTCACCTCGCTGCCGTACAGTAAGATTCAGGCGTTTTCGGTAGAGACCGCGGGCGTGCTGGATCTTGACAGCGAACTGGAACTGTGGTTTGCGGGCATGGGGAAGGTGAAGTTTGAGTTTGTCAGCCGGGCGGATGTCTCCTGCATCTGCCGCATCATCTCCGGCTATGTGCTGCAATAAATCGTTTCTTCATGCATGCGCATGATTGCGCCTGCCTTAGAGAGGTATTTTTATGGTATTTGAGTCTTTTGGAGGCTTCGGATCAATGTTCACCGTCGTGCCGCTTATCATTGCAATCGGGTTTATCGTAATTCTCGGAATCATCATCTACCGCGTTGTGCAAGGCGCGCAGAGATGGAAGCGCAACAACGATTCACCCGTGCTGACGGTAAATGCGCGCGTCGTCACCAAGCGCGCGGACGTGAGCCATTATCACCACGCGAACACCACGAATAACGCGATAGACATGGGGTATTCCTCCACGTATTATTACGTGACATTTGAGGTGGCAAGTGGCGACCGGATGGAGTTTCACGTTAAGAATACCGAATACGGCCTGCTGGCGGAAGGCGACGCGGGAAAGCTGACCTTTCAGGGCACGCGCTATCTCGGCTTTACGCGCGGTGTGTAGGCGCGGGATTTTGCAGCAAGAGGAAAGAAGATGAACGTACGAAGCACGGTCAAAGCGATCGTTCTGCACGAGGGCAAGGTGCTGCTCAATCGTTGTATAGACGCGAATAACGGGGAGTACTATTCGCTCCCCGGCGGCGGACAGGAGCAGTTTGAAACCATGGCGGAGGCGATTCGACGCGAATGCCTGGAAGAAACGGGCTATTCTGTCGAGCCGGTTCGCTTTGCCGCGCTGATGGAGGAGATCTGCCTCGAACCGTTTATTCGCACGCACTATTCGCAGTATGCGCACAAGCTGCTGCACTTCTTCATCTGCCGCCTGACATCGGCGGAGCGCGTGGAACCGACAGAAACCGACGAATCGCAGGTTGCGAACGAATGGGTGCCTGTGGAAGATGTTCCGCAGATCAATCTTCTGCCAACGCAGGTACGGGACGCATTTTCGCGGTTGACGACCGAAGAAGCGCCGCAGTTTCTAGGCGCTGCCTACTTGGAGCACAATCATGGATAATTGACGCGCCTCATGTAACCATATCGAATTTGGAGTAAGATCATGATGAAAGCAAACGACATCTGCAAGTTCGTGAAACCCGACGAAACCATGCTGGACGAGATCGTCTCTTACCGCGCGGCGTTTCTTGCTGACGGGGACAGCATGGACGGCACGGGCCCGCTGCGCCAGATGGAGTTTCCGCTGGAGTGGCTCGCGTGTTGCCGCGCGGGAGAACACCGCGAAACCACGCCGCCCAT
>JAUYTF010000126.1 GCA_030695285.1 Eubacteriales bacterium
CGAAAAAACGCGAATTACGTCGATTAATCTCGAAGAATAGCGAAACGGTTGATATTTGTTATTATGTAGATTAATGTCTGTTTATTGGGGAAAAAAACAGGGAGGACAGGCACATGAGGAGAATGATCGACCAAGAGTTGCTTCGGCTTGGCGCACCATCCGGACGACTTGGATATGTGCAGATGGCAATGACACTCGAACTCATCATGCAAGAGGAGCAGGTGACAAGCACCACGCGCGTACTGTATCCGAAAGTGGCAGAGCGCTGCGGCACCAAACCCGCGCGCATCGAACGAAACGTGCGCGAGGAGATCAAAGCCATCTGGAACTTTGGCAACCAGAAGCGCCTGGATCAGCTTTTCATCAACCGCGGGAAGTATCCACCAGGAAACAAAGAGTTTTTATACACGATCGCGCGGTACTTGCAGCAGAACAGCTAGAGAGCACACATCGTTCTTATTCTAAAGATTTTCTATACACGATCGCACGGTATTTGCAGCAAAATAGCTGACGCTGAAAAGCGGCGCAAAAAAAGCGGGGATAACCTCCGCTTTTGCATGATTCGCGTTATGTTAAAATGAGCGGATTGGCTCGATCGTCTCACTGCGCGGATAGACGTATTCCATCTTCGGCGGCATAGAGTTATAGACGCGCGCTATCTCCAGTGTGCCCTTTGTGTATCGCCCTTTGACCAGCACACTCTCCATCTTGAGGTTCAGGCACAGGATAGAGGCTTTCGCGCCGTCGGGAATCTGACGCAGTTCCTTGCCAAACGGGAGACCGACCAACACAATGCGATCCGAGCCCGCGCTGGTTGCCTGCACGACGGGGAGGAGTTGCGCTTCGCCCGCTGCATCGAAATAACACAAAAATTTCAGCGAATCCAGCTGCGAAAAGAGCGCCTGCCCGACCGGGGGTAGCGCATTTTTCTCGCTCCTGCGCACAAAAACGGCTTTCACGCGAGAGAGAATTGCGCCGAGCACGATGGCACCCATCGGCAGGGGCGTAATTGGGCTGATGCGCTCCAGATTGAGATAGAAGATGCGGTAAAACCCCATATAGGAGTTATAGCGAAAGAGCGGCTTATTGTTGTACAGATCGAATTCCTTGCCCGTGTTTGCGCTGTGTGTATAGGTGGCGTTGCCCGAGAGATAGCGCTTGTCTGCGCTGAGCACGAGAAAGCTCACACGCGGCTTGTCGAGGATAAAGCGCTTGCTCAAGCCCGCCGAAAACTGCCCGAATGTTAGCGCATGATCACCCAGCGCCTGAATGGACGAGATGAACGAGAGATGCGGATATCCGCTCTCGTCCTCGGTAGCGAGTACGCCGACCTTGCTGTCGCAGTCCATCATGTCGATAGAAGCATCGTTAATCCTGTCAAAAAAAAGAGATTTCATCGTTTATGCCTCCGAATACAATTGAAGCATCGTTAGTCCTGTCAAAATAAAAAAACTCATCGTTTATACCTCCGAACAAAATCGTCAATCCGAGGGAAGAAGCTAATCCTCCGGTGAGAGAGCGCCCGTCGAGCGGATGTCCTCACAAGCGCGGGTGCTTCGCGCCACCGCGAGTAGTTCGTCCATGCGTTTCTTTGAAACCAACGGCGCGTCCTTGAAAGACCAGTCGATATCCAGTCGCTCGTATTTATCCGTGCAGAGATTGTTCAACGCGCAGAGCTCCCAGCGTTCCGCCCCGCCGATGGCGCTGATGCGGTCTCCGATGGCGCGGATGTTTTCGTCCGAATCGGTCGCATTCGGGATGATCGGCGTACGAATCCAGAGCCTGCCGTTTCCTTTTGCCCAGAGCGCCGCGACGCCGAGGTTTCGAAGTATCATCGCGTTGCCGCGTCCTGTCCAGCGCATATGCTCCGCGTCGTTCATGAGTTTGAGGTCGTAGAGCAGTATGTCCGTATACGGCAGCGCTGCCTGCAACTGCTCTGTAAACACCATGCCGCAGGTATCGACCGCAGTCTGAATGCCTTCGGCTTTGAGCAGGCGGAGCAGCTCAACCGCGCCGTCTTGCAGCAGCGCTTCACCGCCGGAGAGGGTCACGCCGCCGTCTCTGCCGAAATAGGCGCGGTCCTTGACCAGCTCACGGCAAAGATCCGCCGCCTCGGTGTCGATGCCCTTGCATTCCAGCGCGAGCGCGGGGCAGGCGGAGACGCAAGCGCAGCAGCCGGTGCAAAGCCTGCGGTCGATGTGTACGCCGTCCTCATCGCGGCTCAATCCTTCGTTGGGGCAAACATTTTCGCAGCTGCCGCAGTGGATGCAGCGCGAGGCGATCCAATGCACCTGAAACTTTTTTGCGATGCTCTCGGGGTTGTGACACCATGCGCACGCAAGCGAGCAGCCTTTGAGAAAGATGGTGGTGCGAAGTCCCGGGCCGTCCTCGCTGGACATGCGCTGGATATCGAGATAGCGGATTTTTGTCATATCAACACCGATTCTGATTTTCCCTTGCGATTATTTTTATTTTGTCTCTTAGCTTAGTATTTACTGTGACTTTCCCTTGCAATAATTTCATTTTGCAGCTCTCTGCCGATGCTCGTGAAGTATGCGTTATATCCAGTAATGCGCACGAGCAGGTTTTTGTAGTTCTCCGGGCGCTTTTGCGCGTCTTTGAGCGTCTCTGCGTCGAGAATATTGATCTGCAGCGCGGTGCCGCCGTTTTCCGTATAGCCGCGCAAAAACGCTTTGAGCTTCTCGCGCCGCTCGTGATCGCGCATCAAGGAGGGAGAGAGCGTGATGGTATGGCTTGCTCCGTTGGGGAGCAGGTTGACGACGTTGCCGTGGCTGTCCCTGCCGCCGAGCGCTTTGCCGACGGAGTTTGCGTTGCCCGTCGGCCCGTTGGTGTCCGCACCGTTGACGGGGCAGATGGCGTTGCTTAAAAACTGTCCGCGCGCGCGCCCGTCCGCTGTGGCGGGGAGGATGAAGCCTGAGCCAATCCAGTAGTTCCAGCTCAGCATGCCGGGGCGGAACTGTGCGTTGGTCGATTTGGTCTTGTAGCCCCAGACGATGTCCGACCAGTCGTTCATTACGCGGAGTGCCAGCGCATCCGCCGCGTCATCATCTCTGCCGTATTTCGGGGCGCGGTTCTTTGCCTGCGCCTGTAAGATCTCAAAGCCCTCCCAGTTGGCTTGAAGCGCGCGAATCAGCGTGTCCATCGTGCAGAACTTTTTGTCATACACAAGATACCGGATTGCGAGCAGCGAGTCAACCGTTGTCGCGAATGTCACGCCTTCAACTGTAACAAACGAAAGCTCCGCGCCGCCCTGCGTGCAATCCTTGCCACTCTCGGCGCAGCCCTTGACGAGGCAGCTTAAGTACGGCGTCGGCCCAAATGTTGCACGAAGCGCGGTGGAGCGCTCATACAGCGCCGCCATGCGGTCCATCACGTAGCGAAGTTGAATTAAGAACGCCGCATAAAACGCCTCAAAATCCGCAAACGCGCGCGGGTCTCCTGTCTTTGGCGCGTCTGTTTCGGCGGGGTAAGGGGTGCCCCAGAGGGCGTCGGTGTAGACGATCAAATCCTGCCCATCGCCCAGTACAAGCTCAACCGCCTTGACGAGGTTCGGGTTGCAGTCCACGGTCGCCGAGCGGTCGTTGCCGCACATGGTGTTCTCGAGGCACCCGACGGAAGCGTAGTCAAACACGTTGTTCTCATTGATCAGATGTTCGACATGCGCGCGCTTTGCTTCCTCCAGCATGCCTGCCATCGAGCGCTCGTCAAAGTTGAGCAAAAACGGCGCGCCCTGACTCGTTGCGATCATGTCTACCACTTTGTCGAGCAGCGCGTCGGGAGAGTTTTTATGAAGCCGCACGTTCGGCTTGGGCTCGAGGATGGGGCTCATCTCGTCGATGACTTCGAGGAAAACCCATGTCAAATCGTTCGTCATGTCCGCGCCGCCCTTGCCGAGGCCGGAGAGGTTGAAGAGCTGCCCGTAGCCCGCCGTGATGCCCTGATTTCCCGTTTGAATCATCGCATCGTAAGCGTAGTTGCAGTGCATCCAGAAACACTTGAGCAGCTCCTTGCCAAATTCGCGATCCATGCCGGCTTTCATCGATTCCTGCCAGTAGGGCAGCAGATATTGGTCTATTCTTCCAAAGGAGACACCAGCGCCGGGATAGTTTTCGTCCGTCAGCACCAGCATATGCGTGAGCCAAAGCGACTGAATCGCCTCGTAAAAATTGCGCGCGGGTTTGCTCGGCACGCGCAGGAGAACTTCGCGCATGGTCAGCAGTTCCGCGTGGCGCGCGGCACACGGCTCTTCGTTTGCAAGCGTTTCGCAAAGAGAAGCATACTTTGCCGCGAGCGCGACGGGCATATCGCAGCCGAGCAGCATGCCGCGCAGCTGACCGGCCGCATCGCTTGCTTGTTCGGCAGGGGAAAGCGCGTCATATCTTGCCTGCAGATCCGCCTTGACACCAAAGAAGCCTTTTTGCAGCACGCTTGGATAGTCGGGGATCAGATGCCCGCTGGTAGCTCCGCAGTTGCCGTAACCGCGATGCTGAAACGCAAACGTCGCCTTGCGGATGCCGTCTTTCCCCAGAATGCGCTCATTTCGCGCTTTTGCCTCTTCCTTGCTCCAGCAACGGGAGGCCATGAGGTTAAATCGCCCACCCGCGATCAGATCGCCGGGCAAGATCTCTTGCGGCATGCGGTTCACGATGGCTTCTTTGATGAGCCATGCGCGGCGTTCCGGCAGAGAAAGCGAGAAGAAGCCCTTCGGCGGCTCGATGGTGCGCGCCGCCATGAGGAATGATTTTCGAAACGTTGAAAGAAACGAATACACTTCCGGCACGATCAGAAAGCTCGTTTCATCGAATACTTCATCCCAGGGCGTGCCCGTCGTAAACGCGGCAAACTCGTTGTTCCAGCCGCGCTTGTCGCCCTGAAAATAATAATCTCTCAGCCATTGAATGCGCGGTGAAAGATGGTGCGGCTCCTTGACACCCGTTTTTGTGACGGCTTCCATGGATTATGCTCCTTTCGGTTGCAGAAAATGTGCGAACAGAAAACAATCATAAACATATAGGATCGATGTGATGAGAAATGGTAGAAAATCGGGTTATTTCGTGAAATGTATCGATGTCATTATAATACAAACACGAACGCAGGGCAATCTTCTGCGGGTTTCACGTAAAGAATCGCATCTACAAAGCAAAAAAACGAAGAGTGTCTTATGAAAAGCAGCTTTGCAGAGAAGCTTGCAAGCAAACAAAACTGTCTTATGAAAAGCAGCTTTGCAGAGAATCCTGCAAGCAAACAAACGCCCCGCCATAGAGCGGGGCAGTTGATGTGCAGTGATTACTGTTTGAGCCGCTCTAGTACTTCCGCGAGTTTCGGCATAGCAGGGATACCGCCGCGCCGCTCGACGCAGAGAGAGGCGGTCGCGTTGCCAAATCTTGCGTAGTCAGCCGCGTCGTCGATGGTGACCGTCTTGAGCGTTTTGCCGGAGGCGAGGAAACGATAGAGAAATCCGCCAAAGAAGGAGTCTCCAGCGCCGGTGGTGTCCACCGCGCTTGCGTAAAATCCGGGCACGAGCCGGCTCTCTTTGCCGACGCGAATAAAAGCGCCCTCGGAGCCGAGCGTGATGGCGGCGATTTTCACACCCTGATCGAGCAGCGCGTCCGCCGCCTTTTCGGGATCGGTTTCGCCAGTGAGCAGCGGCAGCTCCTCGTCGGATACCTTCATGATATCCGCGGTAGCAATCAGCGAGCGCATGTAGCGAATGGCTTCGTCCTTCCCGCTCCAGAGCGACGCGCGGTAGTTCGGGTCGTAGGAGATCACGGCGCCCGCCGCTTTTGCGATGTCGATTGCCTCATAGGTAGCCGCGCGGGCCGGTTCCTGCGTGAGCGAAAGCGAGCCGGTGTGAAACACACGCGTGCTCTTGAGCATGTCGCGGTCGAGTTCGTCGGGGCGCAGCTGCGTATCCGCTCCGGGTTTGCGGGCAAAGGAAAACTCCCGTTCGCCGTTGGGCTTGAGCGCGACGAAAGCAAGCGTAGTGAACACGTCCTCCGCCTCGATGAGCGCATGCATATCCACGCCCGCGTTGACCATCGCCTGCTTGAGAAACGCGCCGTGCATATCCTTGCCGACTTTGCCGATGAAACCGGTCGCAGCGCCGCATTGGGAAGCCGCGCAGAGCAAGTTGGTCACCGCGCCACCCGGGTTTTGCTCGAACAGGCGCTGTCCTGCGGGAGAAATGCCGCTCTCCGTAAAGTCGATGAGCAGTTCACCGAGAGAAACGATATCGTACATGAGGCGTCTCCTTGCAAGAAAGATTTTTAACCACTTAATTTTAGCACACGTTCCGTAGAAATGCGATGATAAAGCGTGTGATACTCGTCAGTATTCGTCCGCGCAATAGCAGGTTTTTTGTGAAAACGCATCCCGAAACGGCAGATAGCCGCAGAGAAACTGCATGAGTCTGCCGGAGGAGAGCGTGTCGGTCGGCGGGTCATCCGTGCGCTTGCCGGATTGATCGAAGACGCCGTTGTTCCAGGGCATCTGACCATCCAGCACCTCCAGACGAAGCGTGGATGATTCTGAGCAGAGCGCGCGCAACAGATAGGGAACGTCTACGGGGATCATCACACCCCAGGGCTGAAGGGTTCCCGATAGCTTGATATCCGGCGGAAGCTTGACCACGCTGCCCTTTGGCAGACGCGCAATCATCGCCTCATATGCCGTCTGCGAGGTGGCGAGCGCTTCTTCGCAATAGAGCGAACCGTCGTCCTCCTCCGAGGCAAACAGATAGCCGTCGAGTACGCCGCCCGTCTGGTGCAGAAGAAATTTTATCCCGGCGCAGGTGAGATCCTGTACGCGCTTTTCCATATCGGAAAGCGAGCGCATCACGCAGCCGCTGTAGCGCGCGGTGGCCTGTTCGTAGACGCGATGCAGCGCGCGTGCGTCAGGCAGCGCATCCCAAACGACGGGTGATGGCGGTTCGCTTTCCCGCGTGTGAAGCAGCGCGTCGTAGCAGGGGAATTCGCCCACCGCGCGATAGATCGAAAAATGAGACGGTTTGTGGAACGCAAGCGGGATATTGCGCCGCCTGCACTCCTCAAACAGCGCAGAGAGCACCCGCTTCATCAACCCTTGCCCCTCAGAGCCCGGCAATGTCGCAACGCCGGAGATCATCATCGCGGGCAGGATCACGTCCCGCAGGCGCAATTGCATGATTGAGCCGTGCGCAATGCTCACGATGCGGTCGTTTTCCTCC
>JAUYTF010000132.1 GCA_030695285.1 Eubacteriales bacterium
CCACGGGGCGCTTTTCACACGCTTTTCGGATGCCGATGCTAATCTTTTCGGAGTCAAAGGGTTCGCGTCTGCCGTCGCGTTTTACGACCATGATGGGGATCTCTTCGATCTTTTCATAGGTTGTAAAGCGTTTACTGCAGCTGATGCATTCACGTCTGCGGCGGATGGCGCTTCCGTCCTCCGTAGGCCGCGAGTCGATCACCTTGCTCTCGATGCTGGCGCAATATCTACATTTCATGACGGTATGCTCCTTATATGGTGCATTGTTACTTATTATACTACCATATCTATTGCCGCAATACCATAATAGAATTGTTTTTTCGCTTTTTTTCTGTGTAAAATGAAGTCCTCAAATGAAGTCCTCCCGAATTCCTAGGTATAAAGCAAATGCAGGCGGAAATAAGCGAAAACGAAAAAGCGAACCGAAACCGGTTCGCCTTTGTGATAATGTGAGTGCCCCGTGATCAATACTTGCGTTTTCTCGCGGCCTCTGCCTTCTTTTTACGCTTCACACTGGGCTTTTCATAGTGTTCGCGACGACGGACCTCTGCCAGGACGCCGCTGCGTGCGCATTTGCGTTTGAATCGTTTCAGAGCGCTCTCCAGGGACTCGTTTTCACCTACGCGAATTTCCATTTTCTTCCCTCCCCTCTTATACGACCCTTCCTTCGGCGGAAGACGCTAGAAGTCATTATACGCGAGGCGCAAGATGAAGTCAACAGGTTTTTGCCAGAAGAAAATCGTGTCTATTCTGTTTACGATGTTATTTGAGTGTTGTTTTCCTGCCAGGTTTTCGCCTGCATGAAAACTGCGTAAAATTTACGTTATACAATGTAATGTGCGTGTTGTTTCCGTATAATGACTGTGTTATACTAAATTCAGATTCTGCGCTCACCCGAGTGCAATTAAATCAGGGAGGAAAACTCATGAAAAAAGTCGTAACGATCCTGTTAGTTCTGGGTATGATCCTATCCGTCGTGGCGTGCGCCCCGGCCGCGACCCCCGCACCAGCTCAAGAAGCCCCCGCAGCAGCGGCGGCGGAAGCACCCGCTGTCGAAGCCGAAGCAACCGAAGCGCCCTTAGTGGTCAACGTTGCTATGGTCACCGACGTCGGTAACATTGATGACAAATCCTTCAACGAGTTCACCTGGATGGGCTGCAAGAACTGGGCAGAAGAGAACGGTATGATCGCAAACTATTACCGTCCTTCTGAAGACAGCGACGAAGCCCGCATCGAGACCATCAAAACGGCCATCGAGAAGGGTGCCACCATCATCGTCTGCCCCGGCTATCTCTTCGGCGGAACCTTCCAGCAGCTGCCGGCGCAGTATCCGGACGTGATGTTCCTCGGCATCGACCTCGGCCTTGGTTATGTGCCCGAACCGCAGGCCAACACCGCGCTGATCACCTATCAGGAAGAGCAGTCCGGTTATCTTGCCGGCTACGCTGCCGTCATGGATGGCTACACCAAGCTCGCATACCTTGGCGGTATCGACGTGCCCGCAGTCGTTCGCTTCGGTTCTGGTTTCGTGCAGGGTGCTGACGCAGCCGCTGCCATTCTGGGCAATACCGCGGACATCTCTGTGAAGTACTGGTACTCTGGCGCATTCTGGCCGACAGATGAAATCAAGACAAAGACTGCCGGCTGGTACACCGAAGGCGTCGAAATCATCTTCGCGGCCGGCGGCGGCATCCTCTTCTCTGCAATTGCCTCTGCTGACGAAGCGGATGGCAAGCTGATCGGCGTTGACGTCGACCAGTCCGGCATTTCCGAGCGCATCATCACCTCCGCCAAGAAAGAACTCGAAACCTCCGTCAAGCTCGCGCTGTCAGACCTGCTCGCCAACGGCGGCACGTGGTCCGCGGCCTATGCCGGTGTTGAGAACAAACTTGGCGCAGCGCAGGATTGCGTTGGTCTGCCGCTTGAAGCAGCAGCCTGGAGATTCAGCAAATTCACCGTGGAGCAGTACAACGAGATCTTCGCCAAAGTCAAGGGCGGCGAAGTCGCCATCGCATCTGCCATCGACGTACACCCCACTGTGGCCATCGCAGTCGATTATCAGAACTAACCTACTCAGGAGCAATCGATTTACCACAAAGGGGCTGGGCTTCAAGCCCGGCCCCTTTTTATTACCGTTTGCAAATCCTGTCAGTCAGACGGTCTATCCGTTCATCCCCGTTCATCATACTTGGGAAGGGATACCGCTATATGAACGAATATGTCATAGAAATGCTCGATATCACCAAAGATTTCCCCGGCATCCGCGCAAACGATGACATCACGCTGCGCCTGCGCCGCGGAGAAATCCACGCTTTGCTCGGCGAAAACGGCGCGGGGAAATCCACGCTGATGAGCGTGTTGTTCGGCCTGTATCAGCCGGAAAAAGGCGTGATCAAGAAGGACGGCGAGATCGTCCGCATCAAAGACCCCAACGACGCAAACGCGCTCAACATCGGAATGGTGCATCAACACTTCAAACTCGTTGAGGTGTTTACCGCGCTGGAAAACATCATTCTTGGCGTTGAACCGCTCAAGATGGGGTTTCTACAGCAGAAAGAAGCGCGCAAAAAGGTCGTGGAGCTCAGCGAACGTTACGGGCTGAAGATCGACCCCGATGCGCTGATTGAGGATATCTCGGTCGGCATGCAACAGCGCGTTGAAATATTGAAGATGCTCTATCGCGACAACGATATCCTGATCTTTGATGAGCCCACCGCGGTTCTCACGCCACAGGAGATCGAGGAGCTGATGCACATCATGCGCTCCTTTGCTGCGGAGGGGAAATCGATTCTCTTTATCACGCATAAGCTCAATGAAATCATGGCAGTTGCAGATCGCTGCACCGTTCTTCGCAAAGGCAAATGCATTGGCACAGTGGACGTAAAGAACACCGATAAAGCCAAGCTCAGCCGCATGATGGTCGGCCGCGACGTGGAGTTTGTCGTCGAAAAAGGCGAACCGTCGCTTGGCGACATCGTATTGGATGTCAAAAACCTTACCGTGTCGAGCAAGCTGCACAAAAACAACGCCGTCAAGGATGTATCGTTCCATGTGCGCGCTGGCGAAATCGTATGCCTCGCGGGCATCGAAGGAAACGGCCAGGCAGAGTGCGTCTATGCGCTCACGGGCTTGGAAAAGCCAACCGCCGGAACCATTACGCTCAAAGGAGAGCCGATTGTGATTGTGGGCCGCAAGCGTAGCAAACAGTCTGCCGGCGCGTTGAGCAAGATCAAGACGATACACATGCCCATTCGCCAGCGCAGCAAGCTAGGTATGAGTCATATACCCGAAGACCGCCAGAAATTTGGTCTTGTCCTTGACTACACGCTGGAAGAGAACCTGGTGTTGCAGCGCTACTGGGAGCCCGCGTTCCAGAAAAACGGCTTTATTCGCAAGCCAAGCGTGCGCCAGTATGCGGAAAAGCTGATCGCGCAGTATGACATTCGAAGCGGGCAGGGCCCGATCACAAGCGTGCGCAGCATGTCCGGCGGAAACCAGCAAAAGGCCATCGTCGCGCGCGAGATGGATAAGAACCCGGATCTGCTCGTCGCGGTGCAGCCAACGCGCGGCCTAGACGTCGGCGCAATCGAGTACATTCACAAACAGCTCGTCGCCGCGCGCGACAACGGCAAGGGCGTTTTCCTCGTCTCGCTCGAACTCGACGAGGTTATCAACGTTTCCGACCGTATCCTCGTGATGTACGAGGGCGAGATCGTCGGAGAATTTGACCCGAGATCGACCACGGTGCAGGAGCTTGGTTTGTTCATGGCGGGCGCGAAAAAGCAAACCGCCGAAAGGACGGTGCATTGATATGGGAGATCAGAAACGACGCACTTTTCGCATCCCCGGCAGCAAGAGTATTCTCGCTTCGCTGATCTCCATCGGCGTGGGCTTGGTTGTCGGCCTTGTGCTGCTGTATGTGCTCGACGCAAAGGCTGCGGGCGGCGCGTTCATCAGTCTCGTGACCACGGGCTTTCGCTCCAGCGACAAGCTCGCAAAGGTGCTCTATCAGGCGGCTCCGCTCATCATGACGGGTCTCTCGGTTGGCTTTGCGTTTAAAACAGGGTTGTTCAACATTGGCGCAACGGGTCAGTATACCGTCGGCGCGGTAATGGCGCTCATCGGCGCGATTCAGTTCCAGCTTCCGTGGTATGTTTGCCTGCTGCTGGCGATGATCGGCGGCGCGTTCTGGGGCATCTTCCCCGGGCTATTCAAGGCGCTCTTTAACGTAAACGAAGTGATCACGTCGATCATGTTCAACTGGATCGGCATGTTCTCCATGAATCTCATCATCAACAACATGCCCATGATGCTCGCCAAGTTCTGGGGCGGCGCGCAGATGGATCGCACCGCAAGCCTATTGCAGGCAAACCCGAATGCGCTGATTCCGCGACTTGGGCTGGACGTGCTCATGAAGAGCAACTTTATGAACACCAGCATCTTCATCGCGATTATTTTCGCGCTCATCGCATGGGTTATCCTCAGCAAGACCACCTT
>JAUYTF010000133.1 GCA_030695285.1 Eubacteriales bacterium
GAGATCTATAATTCCCTGTTTTCGGACATCGTCAACGGGGTCTATCCGCAGGGCGAATGCATGCCCGGCGAAATTGCGCTTGCGCAAAAATACAACGTCAGCCGCAACACCCTGCGCCAGGCGATGGCCATCCTCACGGAAGACGGGCTTCTGATCCGTTCGCGCGGAAAGGGAACGCTCGTGGTCGGGCGCACGGATGAGCAGAAGAGCGCCGGAACCGACAACCCCATGACCACGTTTGCGCAGGCGGATATCGACAAGACCGATATTCAGTATAACTTCACAGCGCCGACGGACATCGCGCAGGCGAAGCTTGCTTTGAGCAAGAGTGATGTGCTGCTGGCAAGCTACTTGGTGTATCAAAGCGGGGATACGGTGATCGGCTATTCCTTTGTGCAGGTGCCCGTAAAGCTGCTTTCTTATATGCAGGTGGATGTTTCGTCCGCGGACGCAATGCACCGCTTTCTCAGCGAGGCGCTTTACTCCGCGGCGAGTTATCAGACCATCTCATTTAAGCTCATCTTCGTCAACGAAACCGAAACGGAGTTTTTGCAGGTCGAGGAAGGAACGCCCGTACACCTGCTGGAGTGCATTCTCTACGGCGCGGACGCGACCCCGCTTGCCAGATGCAAGCACTATATGCGGCCGGAGTATTATAAGATCAGCTATACCGTGCGCATGTAGCGATGGCGCTGGTCAAGAAAACGAATACCAGCGCGGTTTACCGCGCGGCGATCATAAAAAACAAAAAACCGGGAGGACGACTATGAAACCCCTCGTCATCATGTCCGACTTTGGCCTCGCGGACGGCGCGGTGAGCGCCATGTACGGCGTTGCGTATTCCGTCAGCGAGCAGCTCAACATCTCCAGCCTCACGCACGAAATTCCGCAATACAACGCCTGGGAGGCGAGCTATCGGCTGATCCAGACCGTCGGCTATTGGCCCAAAGGCACGGTCTTCGTCTCCGTGGTCGATCCGGGCGTGGGTTCTACGCGTCGCAGCATCGCGGTGGAAACCCGCGCGGGGCAATACATCATCACGCCGGACAACGGCACGCTTACGCACATCAAGCGCATCAGCGGCATCGTTGCCGCGCGCGAGATCGATGAGCGGGTCAACCGCCTACCCGGTTCGGGCGAGAGCTATACCTTCCACGGGCGGGATATCTACGCCTACACCGGCGCGCGCCTTGCCGCCGGTATCATCGACTTTGCGGGCGTGGGACCAGAGGTCGATCCCTCTTCCGTCGTCGAGTTGCCGATGGATGAGCCAAGGTTTGAGGGGGCATGGCTTTGCGGGGATATCGATGTGCTGGATGTGCGCTTCGGCAGCCTCTGGACGAGCATCCGCCGAGAGCAACTCCTCGAGCTTGGCTTCAAGCACGGCGATTTTGTCGAGATTAAGATCATGAACGGCGCGCGGCTGGTCTATCGCAATTCGCTGATCTATGCCCGCTCGTTTGCGGATGCGTTCGTCGGCGAGCCGCTGGTGTATGTCAACAGCCTTGATCGAATGGCAGTCGCGATCAATCAGGGCGACTTTGCGCGCGCCTACAACGTCGGCACCGGAGCCCCGTGGACCATCGCGGTGCAGAAGTCCGCGGGAAGGGAGCCGCGCTGTGCAGAGTAGCCGAAAGCCGGTCATCGAGTTTCGGGATTTTTCGTTTCAATATTTTTCTCAGGCGGGTCCGACGCTCCAAGACATCAATCTGACCGTCTATGAGGGTGAAAAGGTGCTCATCGTCGGCCCTTCCGGTAGTGGAAAGAGCACGCTGGGCAACTGCATCAACGGCCTGATTCCATTTTCCTATCCCGGCGAAATCAAGGGTAGCCTCACGGTCTGCGGCATCGAGACAAAGAGCGCCAGCATATTTGCACTAAGCCAGCACGTCGGCACCGTGTTGCAGGACCCGGACGGGCAGTTCATCGGCCTTTCGGTGGGCGAGGACATCGCCTTTGCACTGGAAAACGAGTGCATGAAGCAGGGGGAGATGAAGCAGATTGTCCAGCGCGCCGCCGCGATGGTGGATATGGATCAGCTGCTCAACGCCTCCCCTTTTGAGCTATCGGGCGGGCAGAAGCAGCGCGTGTCGTTCGCAGGTGTGATGGTGCACGAGGTGGAGGCGCTGCTCTTTGACGAGCCGCTGGCAAACCTGGACCCCGCCACGGGCAAGACCGCAATCGAACTCATCGACCGCATCTCACAGGACTATCACAAGACGGTCGTGATCATTGAGCACCGCCTCGAGGACGTGCTCCATCGCCGGGTGGATCGCGTGATTGTCATGTCGGACGGGCGGATCGTCGCCGACCTCTCGCCGGACGCGCTCATGGCGGCAAACATACTCGTCGAGCTTGGCATCCGCGAGCCGCTCTACGTCACCGTGCTGAAATACGCGGGCGTACCGGTAACGGAAGAACTGCACGCCGGGCGCATCGATACGCTGGATGTAGACGCTGTGCACGGCGCAATTTTCTCCTGGGACGCGGCGCAGCCAAAGCGGGAGAAGAAACCCGCCATAGAGCCAATTTTGCAGGCGAACGAGTTGAGTTATCGCTATGTGGAGCAGCGCCCGATCCTAAAAAACCTGAGTTTTTCCATCGAGGCGGGCGAGATGGTCAGCCTCGTTGGCACCAACGGCGCGGGCAAGAGCACGCTCGCCAAGGTGATCACCGGCATCTGCAAAGACCCGGAGGGCAACCTTCGCTTTCGCGGGGAGCCGATGGACAGCTGGACGATTCACGAGCGCAGCGGCAAGATCGGCTATGTGATGCAAAACCCCAACCAGATGATATGCAAGCCCATGATCTTTGACGAGGTCGCGCTGGGGCTAAAGCTGCGCGGGCTCAGCGACGAAGAGATCAAGCCCCGCGTGGAAAAAGCGCTCAAGATCTGCGGGCTGTCGCCGTTTCGAAAGTGGCCGATTTCCGCGCTCTCCTTCGGGCAAAAAAAGCGCGTGACCATCGCAAGCGTGCTGGTGCTCGAGCCTGAGCTGATCATACTCGACGAACCCACGGCGGGGCAGGATTACCGGCACTACACGGAGATCATGGAGTTCCTTCGCTCGCTCAACGAGCGCGGGACGACGATATTGCTCATCACGCACGATATGCACCTGATGCTCGAATACACGCCGCACGCGATCGTTCTGCACGCGGGCGAGATTCTACACGACGGCACGGCGGTGCGCGCGCTGACCAGCGACGAGATCGCAACCAAGGCGAGCCTGAAGCTCACCTCGCTCTATGAGTTGGCGACGCGAGCGGGGATAGCAGACTGCGAAGCGTTTGTGCAGCACTTTATCGACTATGAGAGGAGCACGGCGCGATGAAAGCGAAACTTTTTGATTATGTCGAGCGGCACAATGCCATCTACAATCTTTCCGGTGTGACCAAGCTCCTCTGCTTTCTGCTGCTCACCGCGGCGGTGATGTTTTCCTATGATATCCGCGCCATCGTGGTGATCATGGTGCTCTCGCTTGTATTTCTTGCCATGTCGCAGATTCAGTTTCGCCAGATCAAGCTCATGCTACTGTATGTGCTGCTGTTTCTGGTGCTCAATTTTATCCTCACGTTCGTCTTTAGCCCCTCCTATGGCACGCAGATTTACGGCACTGAGCATGTGCTATTTCGCATCTTCGGTCGGTATGTGGTCACGAGCGAGCAGATGCTCTATCAGGTGACCAAGACGCTCAAATACGCTTCCGTCGTGCCGCTGGGCATTATCTTCTTTCTCTCGACCAACCCCAGCGAACTCGCCTCGAGCATCAACCGCGCGGGGGTGAGTTATAAGGCCGCGTTTGCGTTTTCGCTGACGTTGCGCTATTTTCCGGATCTGATTCGGGACTATCAGGACATCTCCGCCGCGCAACAGTGCAGAGGACTCGATCTTTCGAAGAAAGAGAAGCTCGGCAAGCGCCTCAAAAACATCCTCAACATCACGATTCCACTGATCTTCTCTACGCTCGAGCGGATTGAGACCATCTCTAACACCATGGATCTACGTGGGTTTGGCAAGGAGAAAAAGCGGACATGGTATGCGGCAAAACCGCTCAAGCGAAACGATGTTTTTGCCATATCGCTCGCGCTGCTGCTGTTCCTAGGCACGATTGCGCTGAGTGTTTTTGTGAATCACGGGAAATTTTGGAACCCATTTGTCTGATTATGCGAAGGCAATCGTATTGTTCAGGAGTTTTGGAACCCGTTTATTTGATTTGTCGATAAAAAGAAGGAGTATATTCATGAAACCCATTCTCGTCTTCCAAACAGACTTTACCTATAAAGAAGGCGCGGTCAGCTCCATGTACGGCGTGGTGAAGACCGTTGACCGCGAGCTGGAAATCTTCGACGGCACGCACGAGCTGCCGCAATACGACACCTGGAGCGCGAGCTATCGCCTCTATCAAAGCCTCCGCTTCTGGCCGGAAGGCACGATCTATGTCTCCGTGGTCGATCCCGGCGTGGGCACCGCGCGCCGCGCCTGCGTGGCAAAGGTTGCGGGCGGCTATTATGTCGTCACGCCCGATAACGGCGCGCTGACGCACATCGACCGCGAGATGGGCATCCTTGAGGTGCGCGAGATCGACGAAACCGTCAACCGCCTGCGCGGCAAGGACACGGAGGGCGTCGCGATCTTTCACGGGCGCGATCTCTTTGGCTACACCGCGGCGCGGCTCGCCAGCGGCATCATCGACTATACGGGCGTAGGCCCCGCCTATCCTGTGAGCGAGATCGTGCGCCACAAAATCCACGAACCCGCGGCAGAGCCGGGCAAAGTGGAAGGCATCTTCGAAATCGACGACCCGAACTTTGGCAATCTCTGGACAAATATCCCTACGCGCCTGTTTTTTGACTGCGGCTTTGCTTACGGTGACATGGTGCGCGTGCAGGTAAAGCAGGATGACAAGACGGTCTTCGACCAGAAAGTGCTGTTTCACCAGAGCTTCGGCTTTGCAAAAGCGGGCGAACCCATCATCTACAACAACGAGCTGATGAAGGTCGCCCTCGCGGTGAGCTGCGGCAGCTTTGAGAGAAGATTTTCACTCGGCTTTGGCGCGTCTTGGCGCGTCTCGTTCTCGAAGGCATAGAGCAAAACCCTGTTGGCGTAAACGGCTTGCAGGCGGGCGCGCATCACATGCGGCGGTGAGATGTGCGTACTGCTTGACAAATCGTATACAATATGGCTAATATGAAACAGAACTCATACAATTGTTATTGATGAGAACATCCATTCAGTTCGTTGCCACTACAAGAAACAGAATAAGGGGAGGTATTGTCAGATGAAGAAAATGTTTAAAGTCTCGACCAAAACCATCGTTGCGACCGGCCTCGGAGCGGCGCTGTTTGCGCTGCTGTTCATGTATGTAAAGGTGCCGACCGGTATTCCCGAAACGTCCATCCAGACGGCGTACGGCCTCGGTGCGTTCTTTGCCGTGCTGTTTGGACCCATCGCGGGCGGCCTCATCGCGTTCATTGGACACGCGATTTCGGACGCGCTGCAATATGGCTCCATTTGGTGGAGCTGGGTCGTCGCCAGCGGCATCTCCATGTTCCTCGTCGGCCTTGTCTACACCAAGATTCGCGCGGATGAAGGCGAATTCGGCTGGAAAGACGTTCTTCGCTTCAACATCTATCAGATCATCGCAAACGTCATCGCCTGGATCGTGATAGCGCCCGTGCTCGACATCGTGATCTACTCCGAGCCGGCGAATCTCGTCTTTACACAGGGTGCGGTTGCGTGTCTCTGGAATGCGATTGCCAGCGGCGTGATCGGCACGCTGCTACTCTTTGCTTACGCCAAGATTCGCCCCAAGAAGGGCAGCCTCAGCAAAGAAGAGGAATAACCGTAGTCTCCGCCGCATAAAAATTCAGTAAAATTCAAAAAGCAGCTTTTCGCGGCTCAACCTTCAAAAAAGCGCCGTTCGGACGTTTGTCCGCGCGGCGTTTTCTTTTTGCGTACTACTTCCGGGAATGCGGCATAAACAGAGCGATTTGTCGGATTGATCCGCCGTTTTTATGAGCGGCGAAAGAGTATATTATTTTCATAGTGCGATCCTAAAAATGCAGGATTCACGCGGGATGGCGGCGTAAATCTTAGCGATCCGGTCACATGACAGAAAGTTGTGCGTGTTGACTTTTTATTTGATACCATTTAAACTGACTATGTGGATTTGCCAATTCACGTCATCCAATCACACGTCTGCTTTGACAAATCTATCAACAAAAAGAAGAGAGGGAAATCAAAATGAAGAAAATGGTAGCAATCCTGCTTGCATTGCTGGTGGCGTTTTCCATGTTTGCCTGCAAGACAGCCGGCACTGAAACGAGCACAGACGCAGGCGACAAGATGGTTTACAACGTCGTCAGCCTTGTCAACGGCAACCTAGGCGACAAGTCCTTCTTCGACTCTGCCGAGTCCGGCCTGAAAGCCCTTCAGGATGCTGGGCGCATCACCTACAAGACCATCGAGATGGGCGGCACGGATGCAGACCAGCCCAAATGGCTGGAGACGCTCTATGAAGTTGCCCAATCCGGCGAGTATGATCTGATCATCGTCGGTACGTATCAGATGCCCGACTACCTCAAGGAAGTCGCCACCGCGTATCCGGATCAGAAGTTCCTCATCTATGACGACACCTCCTATGTCGGCGAAAACGCCAACGTCGTCAACATCAGCTACAAGCAAAACGACATGGGTTACCTCATCGGCGTGTTTGCTGCGGCGATGACCGCTGAAACCTCGATTGCCAACATGAACGCGGAGAAGGTCGTCGGCTTCGTCGGCGGCGGGGATTTCCCCGTCATCAATGACTTCCTGATTGGCTTCCTTGAGGGCGCGAAGGCGA
>JAUYTF010000139.1 GCA_030695285.1 Eubacteriales bacterium
AAAAATATAGAACGAGTCTTTCACTTTTCCCACGCAGGCGATTTTGGTTTTCATTAAATATATAACGAATTCTTCACTTTTCCCACACAGGCGATTTTGATTTTCGTAATTCTCGCACAGATCGCTCGTCAGACCAAATGGAAAACGATTTACAGCTCAAACAACCCGCATGGCTGAAAGCGGTCGGCGACGGTGACAAACATGCTATCGAGCAGGCCGGCCTCGTCGAGCAGAGACTGCACAGTAATCAGCGCAAGCTCCGGCGTGTTGTTCTCCTCGGAGAGGTGCCCCAAAATCGCGTTCTTCACCCCGCGCGCGTGCAGTTTCTGCAGTACCAGCCCTGCGTCCTCGTTACAAAGATGTCCGTGAGAGGAGAGGATGCGCATTTTTAGCGGATAGGGATAGCTGCCAGCCTTGAGCATATCCACATCGTGGTTGGCCTCCAGCAATATGAGGTCGGAATAGGCGACAGCGTCGAGCATGCGTTTGGAAACATGCCCGATGTCGGTCATGATGGAGAGCTTCTTGCCGCTGTGCACAAAGGAATAGCCGACCGCGTGCGCCGCGTCGTGCGGGGTGGAGAAAGGATGCACGCAGAGCTGCTTGAGGTAAAACTCCCGGTCCGGCTCAAACACGTGGATGTTTTTGGTCGCAATCGCGCCGATGCTCTTAGGCATACGTTCCCAGCATTCTTCTGCGGCATAGACGGGGATGTTATACTTGCGCGAAAGCACGCCGATGCCGGAGACGTGATCCGAGTGCTCGTGCGTGATCAGAATCGCGTCCAGCCCCTCGGGTGATAGATCGATCATGGACATCAAGCTGCGCAGGCGCTTTGCGGTGATGCCCGCGTCGATGAGCAGGCGCACGCCGCCCGCCTCCAGATAGGAGACGTTGCCGGACGAACCGCTGCACAACGGTGAAAACAACATAACGCAGATACTCCTTTATCTCTAGCCGCTGCACAACGGTGAAAACAACATAATGTATATGCTCCTTCTTATAAAAGCACATCTAGTATAGCACACGGCGAAAAAAAACGACAGTGACCATGGCGTCAAATCCGCGTCCTTCTGCTGGCGGGAAGCAGGGAATTTTGGTATACTGTTGCATGTGATAGCACAAGTGATGAGAATATGACGATTCGGTGTGTCAAATACGATGGATAGAACGACAAAACGCGCATATGCAAAGCTCAACCTCACCCTCGGTGTGCTGTATAAGCGTGCGGACGGTTACCACGCTCTGGATTCGATCATGCAGACCATCGACCTGCATGACACGGTTACCATTGAGCGCGCGCGGGACATACTGGTGACCGGCACGGGCATGGTTCTGCCGTATGACAATACACTTCGCCGCGCGGCAGAGCAATACCGTGCGCTCACGGGGCGCGGCGCTCACATCCGCGTGGTCAAGCGCATCCCTGCCGAAGCCGGCCTTGGCGGCGGCAGCGCAGACGCGGCGGCGGCGCTCAACGGCCTGCAGGAACTCTACGGCGAGGTAGACGAAAAGACCCTGCTCGAAATCGGCGCAAAAGTCGGCGCGGACGTGCCCTTTTGCCTGCGCGGGGGGCTCCAGCGTGCGGAGGGCATCGGTGATGTGCTGACCCCCTTGCGCGGTATGAAGCTGCATCTGCTCGTTGCCAAACCTGCGGCGGGCGTTTCCACCAGAAAACTCTTCTCGCTGCTCAAGCTTCCGCGCGTGATGCCGCAGACCGCTTCCGCACTCAAGGCGCTCTCGGACGGGGATCTCGACGCGCTATGCCCGCTCTTTTTCAACGCGCTGGAGGAGCCGGCCATCGCGCTCGTGCCGGAGATCGGGCGCATCAAGGCGGACATGCTAGCGCTGGGCGCAAAGGCCGCCTGCATGAGCGGCAGCGGCAGCGCGGTATTCGGCGTGTTTGCGGACAAGGCAGCGGCGGAGGCCGCCCGGCCTCAACTAGACGGCGTTGCCTTTGCCCGCGTTTGCGAGAGCATATAGTTATTTTTTATCTCAGCGTCTTACAAGGCGCTTTCTGCAGAACGCTGTACCGCCAGCGGAAGATGTTGCCGGCGTGTAGCCGTGCGGTTACTTCAAAAAGAAACATGGTCCGGCGGAGAGAGCAAGATATTGCGCGCGTGTAGCCGTGCTGTTTCCTCAAGGTGAACAATCCGAGAAAAATTGCGAAAACAGATGCAATCTAGGCGCTGCATTCGATACAATCACCATACGGGTGCATGTTACATGCCCGTTCTTTAGATTTCTATTTCGGGGGGTTTATGAAGAAACGACCGATCCGCTCTCGCAGGGGTCTCGCCTTCGCGCTTGCGCTGGCGCTGCTGCTGCTTGCTGTTCCGCTTTCCTTTGCACCTGCGGACTCCGGCATGCAGTACATTCGCGTGCTGCTCTCGACGCAGGGGGTTAAATCCATGAGCATCCCCGTCAAAGGCACCTATTCGCTCGCGCAGACGCAGCGTACATTTACGGATGGCACGCTGTCCCTCTCCGCCAGTGGCAGCACAGTCACCGTCAGCCACTCGACCGAAGGGCAGATCTATTCAGGAAGCAGCGCAACCATCGAGCGCACCAATCTCTCCCGCGACGCGGGGCATCTCACCATCAAAACAGTGGCTGGCACACGCAACTACCTCGGCAACCTGCAGCTTGGCGCAAGCAACGGCGTGCTGGCGGTGGTCAACCGCGTGCCACTTTCGCATTATCTCTACGGCGTGGTCGGCTATGAAATGAGCAACACCTTCCCGCTTGAAGCGCTCAAAGCGCAGTCCATCGCGGCAAAGGGGTATGCGCTGCTCAAGATTCGCCAGAGCGGCACGTATGATATCGGCGATACCGCGTCCGATCAGGTCTACAAAGGTTATGATCCCACGAGCCAAAACGTCATCCAGGCTGTGGATTCAACCATGAGCGACGTGCTGTATTATAATAACGTTCCTCTTTTATGCTACTATGCCGCGAGCAACGGCGGCTGGATGATCCGTCCTTCCAATCGATGGACGAGCCCGATCTATGACGGCGCGTATAACTACGGCGCCGATCCGTACGACTTGCAAAACCCGTCCACACCGGTGGAAAAGGTGTTCATCTCCGGCATCTACAGCGAAAAGGACATGGGTACCGCTGCGTTCGCGTTTCTGGATGCGCGCCTGATGGCGGCTGTTGCCGGACGCGGCGTGATTCAAAACGGTTACACATTTGGCGGTGTGCAGTCGATCGACAGCGTAACGTCTTCCGGCGCTACGGGTTATGCGGGCGACCTGAACCATCTCAACGTGACCGTGACGGCAACGGTTCGGGCAAATATGCTATCGTCGCTGATTCCGACCCCAACGCCGACGTTCGCGCCTACCCCTTCACCCACGCCGACGTTTGCGCCGACGCCGTCTCCCACACCGACGTTTGCGCCGATGCCCTCGCCCAGCCCGACACCCGCGGATATGACACCGACACCGTCTCCAACGCCGCTGCCGGAGGGGGTTACCCCCAGCCCGACGCCGACGATGGAGCCGACGCCGTCTCCCACACCGACCTT
>JAUYTF010000369.1 GCA_030695285.1 Eubacteriales bacterium
CCTTGTAGGGGCGGATATCATCCGCCCGCGCTCCCGCACAGAAAAGGGGCTGTCATTTCCGGACAACCCCTTGTCTGTCTCAAAGTGTATTGGAGCTACGCCAGAGAGCGCTCTTCTTCTGTGCGGTTGTTGATTTCATGCATAATCTGATCGTAATAGTCTTCGTCGATGAAGAATTTCTTTCTCTGAATCATGAGCGCGAGCAACAGCATCAGCGCGGGCACCAGCGTTGCCGCGAGGCGCACCCAGACGCGCATGGTCAGCGTGCGCTGATCGCGGAAGTGGAGATTTGCCGCACTCTCGTCGCCGCTCTTGAGATCGTCGATCTTCAGCGAGACCTTCCCGCTTTCGGATGCGATCGAAGCGGCATCAAACGAGCCGAGCCGCCCGATCTCCTCATGCTCACCATCGTCCTTTATCAGCAGGACCATCGCATCGCTCAGCGCGGGTACATATTCCGGATCAAGCTGGAACTTGTTTAACACATCGTCTGCATCAATCCGCGCGCCGACTGTCTCGGCCACGGCCTTGTATTCCGGTGTGCCTGACGTGAGCCCTTGATATTCCTTCAGATAGCTCTGCACCTGCGTGATGTAATATGCCTGATCGGCAGCGTTGTGCTTGTCGAAAAAGTCGCGTTGCGTCTCTAGCGTGCTGATCGACTGGCTTAACAGGAACGTGCCCGAAATCGTGAGCACCAGCGTCACAATCAATGTATGCATCGCGGCCGCAAACTTTGCCATAAACGGGCGTAGGGTAGAGACCACGGCCTCGTTCCGCTCGCCATACTTATAGTCGTTATACTCCACGCAGTTTGCCATGTTGATGATGCAGCTCATATAAAACAGCGATTGCCCGGCGGATATCAGCGCGCAGAAGAGGCACAGCAGCGCGATATTAAACGGCAGCACCGGCAGCCATCCCATCAGCGCGATGAACGCATAGCCAATGATGGCCACAAAAATGCTCACGTTTTGCAGGCGTTTTCTGCCGAGCCTGTTTACCAGCGCGGGATACAGCGCGTTGACCGCGACCATGGTCACGCCATACGCCACGACCACGTAGAAATAGAGCGTGCCGTTATAGCTGATCTCCATGTATAAAAGGTTTGCAGCAAGCGCGATGAGCATCGTGCTGCCGATGTTGTAGAAGAGCATAGAGAGCGTCATCCAGAGCACCTGGTCGTTTCGCGCGATTGTCTTCCACATCTTTTTCAGCGAGATGCGCTCCGCGTTCTCTACCTTGCGGCGCGGCGGCTCCTTGACCGTGAAGAAGAGCATCAGCTGACAGCCGATGAACACAGCCGCAATAAGGATAGCAACAAACCGATAACCCGCGCGCATGTCGCCGACGGTCACTTGCGGAATGATGCCTTGCGCCAGGATTGCGCCGACGCCAGCGAAGAGCACCGTGAGCGTGGTGATGGAGTTTCGCTCATTCTTCACGCTGGTGAGGCTTGGCAGCATGGCCCAGTAGCCGATGTCGTTCATGGTAAACGTCGATTCCCAGAGCAGGTACATCACCGTCATGAACACCACAAAGCGCCAGCCGGGTATGCTCTGCACATTGAACATCACAATGATGACAAGGCCGCAAAGTATCGCGCCCAGCAGAATCCACGGGCGGAACTTGCCTTTTTTGAAATGCGAGCCTTCAATGACGGCGCCCATGAGCGGATCGTTGATGGCATCCCACAAGCGCCCGCCAACGCCGATGATTAGGCTCAGCGTAGTAAACTGTGCGAGCGTGAGCGAAACGCCGAACTGGATGTAGATCAGAAGAAACGAGTCGATCAGCGAGTAGCTCATGTCGCGGCCGATGCCGCTGATGGAATAGAACCATTTGTTGCGGTTGAACGTCTTCTTGCGAAGCAGCTCGGCGGTCGCTCTCGCGTCCGGCGCAAAAGCCTCGTTTGCCACCTGTGTTTCCATATTTGATATTGCTCCCATCCCTAAGAATTGACAAGATTTGAAGTGTTTATTCGGTCAACCGACCGTCAGAAGCAAAGCGTATCACACTCTGTTCACATTGACAATGGTTCTGTTCTGTTCTGGATAAATTGTTCGTTTCCATTGCATCCGGCGCAGCAAAAAAAGCGGGGTAACCCGCCAAGAAAGAAAGCATTATAAGAGATAGCATTTTTAAGAGAAAGCGTTTTAAGAGAAAGCGTTTTTAAGAGAAAGCGTTTTTAAGAGAAAGCGTTTTTAAGAGAAAGCGTTTTTAAGAGAAAGCGATTTAAGAGAAAGCGATTTAAGAGAAAGCGTTTTTAAGAGAAAGCGTTTTATAATTGGATTTCTCCCGTGAACACGATCTCGGCGGGGCCCGTCATGTAGACGTGGTTGTCCTCTGCCCAGTCGATGTGGAGCGTGCCCAGTTCGATCTGAACATCCACGCTGCGCTCCGTTTTACCGTTGAGATAGCTCGCAACCGCCGCGGCGCATGCGCCGGTGCCGCAAGCCAGCGTCGGTCCGCAGCCGCGCTCAAACGTGCGCATGATGAGCGTGCGATCGTCAACCACCTTGGCGAAGTTGACGTTGGTGCGCTTGGGGAACACGCTCGCGTGCTCAATCTCCCAGCCCATGTTCATCCACTTCTTGTCCGTTGGGTCGTCTACATAGATCAGCGTGTGCGGTACGCCCACAAGCACCGTGGTGTAGCGCAGTGTTTCCCCCTGCACTCTCATCTCGCGATCGATGCAGCGGCCTTCGCCCGCAACGGGAATCTCAGCGCATTCCAGATACGGCTCGCCCATATCCACCGTTACGCCTGTGACTTTCTTGCCCTGCATCACGAGCTTTGGCCGCATGATGCCCGCGAGCGTCTCCACCGCAAACTCGGTCTTATCGACGATTCCCTGCTCATAGACATGCTTTGCAAAGCAGCGGATGCCGTTGCCGCACATCTCCGCCTCGCTGCCGTCCTCGTTGATGATGCGCATGCGAACATCGGCAGTGCTGCTTGGCTCAAT
>JAUYTF010000168.1 GCA_030695285.1 Eubacteriales bacterium
ATAGGCCGCCGCTGCTCCCCGTTGGGTAATATAGGAAACGCCGTTGAACTTGGTCGAAACCCGCCGTGCCCAGAGGTCGCGCAGGTGTACTTCGTTGCCAAAGCTGTCCATGTAGACCAGCGTTTTGGGAACGACGGTATAGGCGCAGCGCGTGCCGGTAAAGCCGGCGGTCTTGGACATGGAGCGAAACTCGATGGCGCATTCCTTTGCGCCGTCCACCTCATAGATGCTGTGTGGTTTATCCGGCTCAGAGATGTAGGATTCATACGCGGAGTCGTAGAGAATCAGGGTGCCGTTTTCGCGGGCATAGTCGACATAGACCTTGAGCTGCTCTTTCGTGAGCGTTACGCCCGTGGGGTTGTTTGGAAAGCACAGATACATCACATCCACGCGCTCTTTGGGCAATGCCGCGATAAAACCGTTTGCTTCTGAGCCGGGCATGTAGACGATCTTTTCGTAGCCGCCCTTGGTTTCGTCATAGTTGCCGCCGCGCCCGCTCATGACGTTTGTGTCCACATAGACGGGGTAGACGGGGTCGGTGACCGCGACCACGCAATCCTGCGAGAAGATTTCCTGAATGTTGCCAACGTCGCACTTTGCCCCGTCGGAAACGAAAATTTCGTCCAGATCGAGGGCAACGCCGCGTGCGGTATAGTCCCGCCGGAGGATCGCCTCGCGCAAGAATTCATATCCAAAATCCGGGCCGTAACCGTGGAAGGTTTCGGCGCGGGACATATCGTCCACCGCCTTGTGCATGGCCTCCACAACAGCGGGAACCAGCGGACGCGTCACGTCGCCGATGCCCATACGGATGATCTTTGCCTCAGGATGCGCTTTGAAAAACGTGGCAGCGCGCTTGCCGACTTCGTAGAAGAGATAACTGCCGTGGAGCTGCGAGTAAAAACCGTTTGCAGTAAACAAATCCAAGCCTCCCCATTGTGTAAATCAAGGCATTATATCATATGAAAATGTTCTCGCGCAAGTAAGAGGGGGTGTTCAAGGTGGGTGTTCAAGGGGGTGTTCAGCACGACACATCGTCGTTCATATGCTTCATAATTTTCTTCTTGTACTTTTCAGCAGCAAATAACGTCGTGATCTTGTATTTTTGCGTTGATTTGACAGCGCGGGTTGCAGACGGGGGTGATTTTGGTATATAATATAAAAACTGTAGTTTACTAAGAAGAAATACAATTTTGTCGCGTTTGCATTGATCGTATGCGCGGCAGATTCCGAAAGGCTAAATGATCGATGGAAGAAAAGAAATTCTTGCAAAAAGAAAACATGGGCGAGTTTAAAGAGAATCTGTCAACTACAGATTTCTTGCAAAAAGAAAACATGGCCGAATTTGAAAAGAATATGTCAACTACTGAAGCGAAAACACCTGCTGCAGAAGAAAAAAATCGCGACGTTTTTTCGATGATCCGCACATTCATTCTGCGCGTGATTCAGGGCGCGATCATCGGAGCGGGCGCAATCCTGCCGGGCGTTTCCGGCGGCGTACTTTGTGTGGTTTTCGGCATCTATCGGAAGATGATGGCGGTGCTTGCGCATCCTTTCAAAAACCTGAAGCTGTATTGGAAAATGTTTGTTCCCATCGGTATTGGCTGGGCGCTCGGTTTTATCGGGCTTGCAGGATTGATCGCGAAGCTGCTTTCGCTCAACGCAGCGGTCATCGTGAGTTTGTTCGTTGGGCTCATCGCCGGCACATTTCCAAATCTATTTCGTGAAGGCGCGAAAAACGGCAGAAGCAAGAACATGTGGATTGCGCTTGCCGTCAGCACACTCGCGCTGCTCGCCTTTTTCTTTGTTCTCAAGGCCGGCAATTCTGCCGCAGTTGTTCCCACATTTGGCTGGTACGTTTTCTGCGGAGCGCTCTGGGGCATCAGCCTCATCGTGCCCGGTATGAGCTCGTCCTCTCTGCTGATGTTTCTGGGGCTGTATCAGCCAATGTCGGCAGGCATCGCCGCGCTCGACCCCGTCGTACTGATTCCGTTTGCCATCGGGCTCATTGCGACCGTTGCGCTGCTGGCACGCCTAGTTAATCATCTGTTCGATCGGTATTACGGCATCGCGTTCTACTGCGTCATCGGGTTTGTCATCGCCTCAACCATCCCGATCATTCCGCTTTCTTTTGCCGGATGGGGGGAGGGCCTGCTCTGCGTCGCCGCTGTCGCAGCGGGGTTTGCTGGCTCGTTCCTCATGGATCGCTGGAGCGAAAAACACCCCGCCGCCGAAGACACAACCGCAAACGTTTAGCTCCGACACCCGCCGCATAAACACGGCGGGTTTTCTTCTGGCAAGCCGATAGTATCAAACAGATCAATCATTGCAAGAAAACAGGAAAACACCTTTGTTTGGCGTGTCTTGCATGGTGTTTTGAGGTAGCATGTGTTATAATCGCGAGTAAGCAAATCAGCAGATAAGCTGTCGGTTTTACCGAACAATTGCGCGATTATACGCGGTGCGCGCGTCAGTTTGGAAACAGTTCATCAACAAAGGAGAACACAGCTTGACACAGGAAACAGAGCGGGTTATGCTTGCGATTCCGCTGGAACATGTAGACGAACTACTGGGGCTCTTTGGCGTATTCGACGAAAATATAGGCGTGCTGGAGGATGAAACCGGCGCGCATATCAGCGCGGAAGAACAAGGCATCCGCATCACCGGAGAACCGGAGGGCGCAAACCTCGCACGCACTGTCATCGAAAAGATGCTCAATATGCAGCGGCGCGGCGAGAAGATCAACCGCAGCCGCATCCGCTACGCTGTCGACCTCGCCAAAGAAGGCAATGCAGACATGATCGAGAAGATCATGGGTGACGTGATTGCCATCACCAGCAAAGGCCGCCAGATCAAGTGTAAAACCCTCGGGCAAAAGCGCTATATGCAGGCGCTCAAGGAATATGAACTGGTGTTCAGCATCGGCCCGGCCGGAACGGGCAAAACGTATCTCGCGGTTGCGATGGCGGTGCAGGCGTTCAAGAATAAAGATGTCGAGCGTATCGTCCTCACACGCCCGGCGGTTGAGGCAGGCGAGAAGCTGGGCTTTTTACCCGGCGACTTGCAGAGCAAGGTAGACCCGTATCTGCGCCCGCTCTATGACGCGCTGCAGGAGTTTCTGGGTTTGGAGAGCTACAAGGCACTGAGCGAGCGCGGCGCAATCGAGGTTGCTCCGCTTGCGTATATGCGCGGACGCACGCTCAACAACGCCTATATCATCTTAGATGAAGCGCAAAACTGCTCTGCCGAGCAGATGAAGATGTTCTTAACGCGCATCGGCGAAGGTTCGCGCGTTGTGGTAACAGGAGACGTCACGCAGATAGACCTGCCGCGCGAAAAAGTGAGCGGGCTTGTTCAGGCGGGCAAGGTGCTCGAAGGGGTCGAAGGAATCAAGATCATCAATCTGACGCACAAGGATGTTGTTCGCCATGAGCTGGTGCAGCGCATCATCTGTGCCTACGAAAAGTTTGAAAAACTGAAGCGTGCTTAACTGCCCCGGCTGCGCAAAACGCTGCCTATCCTGAATGAACGAGGACGAGAAGATCGTGTCTGAAACGCAAAATTCCACGCCTTCCAAGAGAAAAAAGCCGCCGGTTAAGCCGAAATCTCGTATTTACGGTGTGATTGTGCTCGCCGTGAGCTTTGCGCTCGCGTGTCTTGTGACAATCACGTCCCTCACGCCCAAGCGCTACGAAATCTCCGTCGGCTCGGCATCGCAGGAAGCCATCACGGCACCGCGCATGGTGGAAGACAAAGCGAATACCGAGGCGTTGCGGCAGGCTGCGCGCAACAATGTTTCAGCGGTCTATGCTGTGGACGTCAAGCTTGCCGATACGCTGATCTCCAACGCGCAGAGCTTCTTTTCTGCGCTCAACAGTTTCCGAAACGCGGCAAACACCACGCGCGCTGCTACCTTTACAGCCATCGATCCTGAGAACCCAACGGCCGACACGCGCACCTGGCAGGAGGTCATCCCGACAGTCGATTTGCTTGCCATGCTGGTGAAGCTTCCCGTCAGCATTTCGGATACCTCGCTGGGCTACGCGCTGCTAGAAGCGAAGGATGCGGAGATCGCCCAACTAAAAGATCTCGTGATCACCACGCTGTCCGAGAATCTTCGCGCGGGCGTTTCCGAAGCGAATCAGGTCAAGACACTGGCCGCGATCAACAGAGAACTCAAAATCTCTTCGCTCTCCGTCTGGCTTAAGGCGATGGGCGAGATGGTCTATGACGCATACCTGCTGCCGACCAACGTGGTCAACTCGATCGAAACCACGCGCGCGCAGGAAAAAGCTGCGGACGCGGTAGAGCCAATCTATATCGCGCGCGGTGCTACGATTGTGGAAGCGGGGCAAATCGTCTCGCAGGAGCAGTATGACATGCTGCTCTCTCTGGATCTTGTCAAGGGCGCGGAAGCTGCAAGCAAACTAACCCCCGGAACGATCGCGTATCTGCTCTGCGTGTTTGGCATGCTGGGGCTGTATCTGATCGTGTTTGAAAAAGACACTTTCTCTTCAAACAAGCAGATGACGATTCTCGCGCTGATCCTATGGCTCACGCTAACGCTTGAGTGGGTCTGCTATATCATCGATCCGCGTGTAACGCCTGCCATTTTCGGCGTGCTTCTCACCACGCTGCTCGTTTCGCGCAAAACGGCGGAGATGGTCAACATTGCCTTTGCGCTCTCGTTTGCGCTTCTTGCAGGCGGCAGCGGAGCAACGCTGTTCGGGTCGGATTCCATACTCGCGATGGCGGCGATGCTGATATCGGGGCAAATGGTCATGCTCGTTGCCGAGCGCAGCAGAAAGCGCGGCACACTGATTGCCGCGGGATCTCTTGGCGGCGTTGTCGGGGCGGCGGTGGTGGTCGCAGGCGGGCTGATCCTCGACTATAACTGGAACTCGATTTTCATCTACGCGGGTCTGCAAATGGCATCCGCGCTGATACTCTCCGTCTTCTGCGTGGGTATGCTCAGCCTTTGGGAAAACCTGTTTGACATCGTAACCCCCGCGCGCCTGCACGAACTGGCAAACACCAACCACCCGCTGCTCAAGAAGATGATGATCGCGGCGCCCGGCACCTATCACCACAGCATGATGGTGGCCTCGCTTGCCGAGGGAGCCGCGGAAGCCATCGGCGCAAACGCGCTGCTGGCCCGCACGGGAGCGATGTATCACGATGTTGGCAAGCTGCGCCGCCCGCAGTACTTCAAGGAAAACCAAAACGGACAGAACATTCACGACACGCTCCAGCCGGAAGAGAGCGCGGGCTTCATCATCTCGCATCAAAAAGATGCGATGTCCTATCTGTCGCGCTATCGTATGCCGTCGGAGGTAAAGAAGATCGTCTCCGAGCACCACGGCACGACGCTGGTGTCGTATTTTTACTATCAAGCAAAGCAGCAGCAAACGCAGGACGGGGAGCCCGTCATAGAGCGGTTGTTTCGCTATCAGGGTACCCTGCCGAGCACAAAGGAGAGCGCCATCGTCATGCTTGCAGATAGCTGCGAGGCGGCCGTGCGCTCCCTGAGCGAACCCACGCGCGAAGAAGTAGCCGACATGGTGCGCAAGATCGTGCAGGGCAAGATGGACGACGGTCAGCTGAAGATGTGCCCGTTGACGCTTGGTGAGATTTATGGAGTCGAGAGGAGCTTCCTCGTGACGTTTACGGGGCTGATGCATGAACGCATCCGCTATCCCGCGCTGGAGGCGATGTCATGATCGACGTTCAAACCGAACTGGAGTGCCTGCCGACCGGCGCGGAAGCGCTGATCCGCCGCGCAGTGGAAAGCGCGCTTCTGCGCGAAGGTGCGGCGGGCGATGTTTGCGTGCTGGTGACCGACGCAGAGGAGATTTTGCGGCTCAACACGGGCTATCGCAACATCGATCAAGTGACGGATGTACTCGCGTTTCCCGCGTGGGAAGGGGATGCCATCCTCTGCCCGCCGGACGGATATCTGGGCGATATTGCGATCTGCTTAGAGCGCGCGCAGGAGCAGGCCGAGGAATACGGTCACTCGCTGGAGCGCGAGCTTGCTTTTCTATCGGTGCACGGCGCGCTGCATCTGCTGGGCTTTGATCACATGCTTCCGGAAAACGAAAAGGCCATGCTGGCAAAACAGGACGAGATTTTAAACGAACTGGGGTATCGCAGATGAACAGAATCAACGCGGAGGAACGCGAGAAAATGCTCGATCTCGCCTATGAGGCGATGGAGCGGGCCTATACGCCGTATTCCCATTTTCAGGTTGGCGCGTGCCTAAAGGGCATGAGCGGTAGATACTATCTGGGCTGCAACATCGAGAGCGCATCCTATACGCCGACCAACTGCGCGGAGCGCACAGCGGTGTTCAAGGCGGTGTCCGAGGGCGAGCGCACGTTTGAGTCCATCGTGATCGTCTGCTCCGGCAAGAATCCGGCGGCGCCCTGCGGCGTATGCCGTCAGGTGCTCAGAGAGTTTTGCAGCGACGATATGCCCGTTGTGTTTGCCGATAGCAAGCGAAACCTTATCGAATCCACGCTGGGCGAGCTGCTGCCGCATTCGTTTGGGCCGGAGGATCTGCTATGAGCTTTCGATCCGGCTTCGTTTCCATCATCGGCTGCCCGAACGTCGGCAAATCGACCATACTCAACAAGCTCATCGGGCAAAAGATCGCCATCGTGTCCGACCGCGCGCAGACCACGCGCAACAAGATCACGGGCGTGCTGTCAAAGCCTGATTATCAGATGATATTTCTCGATACGCCGGGCGTAACAAACCCGAAGAACAAGCTCGGTGAATACATGCAAAAAGTCGCCTACGACGCGATCAACGAGGTGGAGGCAATCCTCTTTGTTGCGGACGCGGAGCAAGGCGTGCGCGAGCGGGACGCGATGATTCTCGAAAAACTCAAGAACGCGAAAGCACCCGTCATCGCCTTTATCAACAAGACGGACGCGGCGAGTCTCGGCCAGGCTAACGAAGCGCAGGAAACGCTTGAACAGCATGACTTTATCAAGTCTATTCTGCGCGGCTCTGCGGGAACCGGAAAAGGGATGGAAGAGCTGGAGCGCACGCTGAGCACCTATATGGTACCCGGGCCGCAGTATTTTCCGGACGACATGGTCACCGATCAGCCGGAGCGCATCATCGTAGGCGAACTCATCCGCGAAAAGGCGCTGCTGATGTTGCACGAGGAAGTTCCGCACGGCGTGGGCGTGGGCGTAGACAAGATGGAACGTAGGGAAGACAGGGACATGATGGACATATATGCCACCATCTATTGCGAGCGGGACTCGCACAAGGGCATCATCATCGGCAAAGGCGGCTCCATGCTCAAGCGAATCGGGCAGGATTCCCGCAGGGACATCGAATGGATGCTCGGCTGCCCTGTCAATCTGCAGCTCTGGGTCAAGATCAAGGAAGACTGGCGCAACCGTCCGGGCAT
>JAUYTF010000173.1 GCA_030695285.1 Eubacteriales bacterium
AGGACAGCAACGAGATCGGCATGTTCCTGCACACGATCGGAGACTTTGAGCGCATCAGCGATCATGCGGTGAATCTCACTGAGGTCGCGCAGGAAGTGCATGATAAAAAACTGGAGTTTTCGGAAGCCGCAAAGCTGGAGATTCACGTGTTTATCAGCGCGCTGACCGAGATTTTGAACAATGCCGTGGATGCCTTTCTCAATGAAGATCTAGAGGAAGCGCGCATGGTCGAGCCGTTGGAGGAAGTCATCGACGCAATCAAGGCAGATATCCGCGCACGCCATGTGTTGCGCTTGAAAGGGGGCGTCTGCACCATCGAGCTGGGGTTTGTGCTCTCCGACCTGCTGACGAATATGGAGCGCGTGTCTGACCACTGTTCCAATATCGCTGCGACGTTGATTCAAACCAAGAACGATACATTTGATATGCATAGTTATCTGCAGTCCGTCAAGGGAGCAGACGGCATTGAGGAGTTCACGACGCGCGTGAAGGAATACTCCGAGAAGTTTGCTCTGCCGACGATATGATCTTGCGCGACAATCCTGCATCATGACTGCATCGCGCAATATAGCAACGGTTCTCCTTGCAAATCGGCGGAAAAGTCTTTAAGATAGACGAAACGCCGATTTGTTTTTTATTGTGTTGGTATGAAAATGCCATGCGGTTCAGCATGCAAAAAAACCAAGAAAGGCAATCCATGTCGATCGAACGAGTAAAAGAATACTTCTGCACAATGGATCTGGAACAGCGCGTTTGGGAGTTTGAGACGAGCTCGGCAACGGTAGAGCTCGCCGCTGAGACGCTGGGAGTGCGCCCCGCGCGCATCGCAAAGACGCTCTCATTTGCGCTGGGCGATGGCTGCGTGCTCGTGGTCGCCGCGGGAGACGCGCGTGTAGACAACAGGAAGTTTAAAGAGCAGTTTGAGGCAAAGGCAAAGATGCTTGCGCCCGACGAGGTTGCGCACTTTACCGGCAGCGAGATCGGCGGCGTTTGCCCGTTTGCCCTTCCCGAGGGCACGCCTGTGTATCTGGATGTGTCGCTCAAACGCTTTGCGACGGTTTTTCCCGCTTGCGGCAGCACGAACAGCGCCATGGAGGTGACAAACGACGAGCTCCTGCGCTATAGCCGCGCGCGCGGCTGGGTCGATGTCTGCAAGGACTGGGAAGCGGGGGACGATCACAGGATCGACACCGAGCCAAATGAAGCGATGGAAATGCCAGCGGACGGAGAGATTGCGCTGCGCATCGCCTCCGTCTCCGGCGCGGATGAGACGAAGGGCTTTGTGCCAGCGTATCGGTTTGAGATCGTGCGCCTCAGCGACGGAGTGCCGGTCGGCGAAATCGATTTGCGGCTGGGCTATGTGCGAAACCTCTACTTCGGCGGCAACGTCGGCTACAGCGTCAAGGAAGAATTTCGCGGCAACGGGTATGCGGGCAAGGCCTGCAAACTGGTCTTCCATATCGCCCGCGCGCACGGGATGCCGTATTTGATGATCTCCTGTCGCGCGGACAACATCGCCTCGCGCAAGACGCTGGAGGGGTTCGACGGTACACTGCTGGAAACGCGCGTACCTCCAAGCTACAGCTCGCTCTACCGGTTGGGGGAAAGGGATCCGCACTGCTATTTTCGTTTTGATCTATAGGAAAGCCAATGCGACAGGATAACAAAAAACTGCCTTTTGCATTGTCGTAATTCCAATTTTTATAATTTTATAACGCAATATCATGCAAAACTGGTATCGGATACCCCGAAAGAGGAGACCGATGCCAGTTTTTCTTGTTGAACCAGAAGTAAATGGCTTTGCGCACCACGCCGCTTGTGCAAAGCCGCCCCGCAACGCTGCATCCTTCGGGAAAAAGAGCAATACGGGAGGCGCACTATGCCCCTGACGCGAACGCTGCGCTACGGCAGCGCGGGGGAGGATGTGTATAGCGTCAAGCGGCGGTTGCTGGAGCTGGGCTGCTATGCGGCGCACCTCACGCAGCTGAAAACCGATGCATTCGGGAAAGACACGCAGCTAGCCGTCAAAGCGTTTCAGGCGCAAAATGCGCTGGTTGCGGACGGCGTCGTCGGGCCGCTGACATACGCCGCGTTGTTTCCCGAAGAAACGCCCGCGCAGGTCGTCTCAGCGCAAGAGGGCTTTCCCGCACAGATTGGCGGGGTTGCGGCGGCGATCTGCGGCGCGCTGGAAGGCGTGAACGAAACCCGCCGCGAGATTGTGCTGGATGCGTTGCAATTTGCATATGACACAGGGCAGCCGCGCGAACTTCCGCTCAGCCTCTACATCCGCGGCGGAAATCTCTACAACACGGATCTTTCGCCAAACGTGATTACACTCGCCCGTATCGCGAACGGGGTGAAACGACAGCCGGAGTTTTACGACGGCGGGCGGCGGGAGATGATGGAGCGCGCGGTGCTGCAAAACCCCGCGATCACCGGCGCGGATTGCTCCGGCGGTATCGTCGGCCTGCTGCGGCACGCGGGCGTTGTGAAGCCAACGTTTGATCTTGCGGCGGACGGGTTTGCGGCAAGTAAATCGGTGCGGCGCATCACGCAAAGCGACCTGCAGCCCGCAGACCTGCTTCTCAAAAGCGGCCATATCGGACTATACGCCGGCGGCGGATATGCGGTGGAGTGGATGGGCGGTGCATACGGCTGCCAACTCACGCGGGTCACAAGCCGGCGCGGCTGGAATTTTGTCAAGCGCAAAGAGGAACGCTTCGGCGCATGGACGGCTTTTTTGCGGCCAAATTGGTATTAGGAGGAAGAATGATGCAGGAATGGGATGTTCTGGGCGTAATCGTCGTGTTGATTGCGCTGCTCTCTACGGTGGTTGCGCCAATTGTGAAACTCACGCAGGCCATCGCGAAACTAACCGCGGCGATGGAACATATGGAGAAGAACATAGACTGCTTCACGGCGAGAAACCGGACGGCGCACGAGCGCATCTGGGCGCACGCACAGGAGCAGACGGCGCAACTCAACGATCACGAATCGCGCATCCGCGTGATGGAAGAGACTTAAATCAAAAAAAAAGGAGAAAACAAAAATGGAGATCTTATTTAACTACGGCATGCAGGTGGCTTCGACGCTACTCATTACGCTCATCGGCGTGCTGGGCACGTATCTGACGCTGCAATTGGGCAAAAGTGAGAAGCTGAAAAACATCAACGACGCGCAAAAGGAACTCATCCGTGCGGCGAGAATCACCGTCGGCGAGCTGCAGCAAACGCTGGTGAGCGACTTAAAAGCCGCGCATGAGGACGGCAAACTCACGGCGCAGGAGATTGCACAACTGCGCGCAAAACTGCTCGACAAGACGGTGGAGAAGCTCTCTGCGCCCGCCTACGCGCTGCTCGCGGCAGCCGCTGTGGATGTAGAAGGGTTGATTCTAGGCGTTGGCGAGAGCTGGATTGAGCGCATCAAACAGCAGGCCGCTATCGCGAAATAACGCGCAAGTAAGAAAACATGCCGTCCGTGACAGGGCGGCATGTTTGCGTGATGGCTTTACTGAGAAACGGAATGAATCAGCAAACCGAGCTTTGCTTGAACCACTGCTCTTTTTGCGCTAAAACTCTTTTATGATCACCTGAGAGGCAACATCCTCTTCCAAAGAACACACGCTCAGCGCATAGTCGGGAAAGGTCGCGAGCCGCGTGAAGCGATAGTCGGTCTCCGCAAAAAAAACGGCAGATGATTCGCCGGAAGGCAGGACAGCAAAACTCGCGGGGGAAACGGAGAAGCCCGTGCCTTCGGCTTTCAGGTAACTCTCTTTCAGCGTCCAGATACGGAAGAAGTCCCGTTCCGGCTCCGCAGAGCGCGCGAGAAACGCGCGCTCTTC
>JAUYTF010000176.1 GCA_030695285.1 Eubacteriales bacterium
GGCGTGCAGTTTCACGACGACGACGCGGTGCCGGATATGAACAACATGTCCGACAAGGCGATCATCGACTACGCCAAGGACGTCAAGGCCATGCTGGACAAATACGGCCTGTTTGCGGAGTTTGTGGCGCCCCGGCTCTGGTTTGACGCGCGCTGCAACGACGGCGCGTATACCGCGAGCCTGAAGGAGAACTACGATTTTGCCATCTGGCGCTCCAAGCGCAGCTGCGACATCGCAAAGGCGCTGGGCACCAACAAGATCCAGCTCTGGCTGGCGCGCGAAGGCACGCTCTGCGCCGAGGGCAAGAACCCGGTGGAGAAGATTTTGCAGCTGCGGGACGCGATGAATACAATTCTCGAGTACGATCGTGACGCGCTGATTCTTGTGGAACCCAAGCCCAACGAGCCGATTGATCGCAGCTATTGCGGCACCGTCGGGCACGCGCTGGGTCTTGGCGCATATACCGTTGACCCAAGCCGCGTTGGCGTATGCATCGAGAGCGCACATTCGATCCTTGCGGGTCTCGACCCCGCCAACGACATGGCGTACGCCATCGCACTGGGCAAACTCTGGGGCGTGCACCTCAACGACCAGAACGGCATGAAGTACGATCAGGACAAGGCGTTCGGCGTGGACAACCTCAGGCAGGCGTTCAATCAGGTCAAGGTGCTCTATGAGAATAACTTCGGCGACAACGGCAAGATGGAATGCGTCGGCCTCGACGTCAAAGCCATGCGCTCCCAGCCCGCCGAGGACTGCTACGCGCACATCGTGAAGTCAAAGAGAATCTTCGAGCTGCTGCTGGAGAAGGTCAAGCGTTTTGACTACAAGTTCCAGGCAGAGTGCGTAAGAGAGCAGAACTTCGAGAAACTCGAAATGTATGTCATGGAGCTATTGATGCTCGGCTAACTCGAATAGTATTCGACAAAATCGTTGATCTGGCGTACTATTTCATTGGAAGATCAATAGAAGAAACCATAGCCGGACGGGCGCGTGTTTGGAAAAGACGCGCGTCCGTTTGGTATACTGGAGGCGGCAATATGAACCAAAACGGCATCGCAGTTGCGGGCAATATGATTGTAGACGTGCTCTATCCCATCCTCGGGCATCCGAAGCCGGGGGAGCTCACGACCATTACGGAAGGAGTCTCGCGTTCATCCGGCGGCGCGCTGTGCAACGTGATCGTCGATCTGGCAAAGCTCGATCCCGATCTGCCGCTCACCGCGCTGGGTCGCGTCGGCACCGACCCCGAGGGGGATTATGTGCTCGACAAACTGCGCGCGCACGACAACATAGACACTTCCCGCGTGCTGCGCGAGGGGCTGACGTCGTTTACGGCGGTCATGGCGGACACCATCGGGAAGCAGCGCACGTTTTACCACTACCGCGGCGCGAACGCCCGCTTTTGTGAAAGCGACATCGATTGGGACAATCTCAAGGCGGACATCCTGCACATCGGATACATACTTTTGCTGGACGCACTGGACGAGCCGGATGATGCATTCGGCACCAAGATGGCAAGGCTGCTGCACACGGCGCAGCAGCGGGGGATATTGACCTCCATCGACGTGGTCAGCGAAACGGGCGATCGATTCGGGCGGATCGTCCCGCCTGCGCTCAAGTATACGGACTACTGCGTGATCAACGAGCTGGAGGCCGAGGCCTCGACGGGCGTGCTCCTGCGCGGCGAGAACAATGCGCTTTTGCGCGAAAACCTGCCCGCCGCGCTGAACCGGCTCAAGGCGCTGGGCGTCTCGCGCTGGGCGGTGATCCACGCGCCGGAAGGCGCATACGGCGTGGACGAACACGGCAACTATCTTGAAACCGACAGTGCGCCGCTGCCGCGCGCGATGATCAAGGGCACGGTCGGTGCGGGGGACGCGTTCTGCTCCGGCGTGCTGTATGGCGCTTATCGCAATCTGCCGCTCGTCGAGGCGCTGGAGATGGGCAACGCTGCTGCTGCCTGCTCGCTCACGGAAAGCGGCGCGACAGAGGGTATGCGAAGGGCGGACGATGCTTTGATGCTTTGTCGGGAACTGCGAAAATGAAGACGCAGATACGAAACTATAAGCACTTTGGTGAATGTCTCTGGCTTGAAAACGGGATGTGGGAACTGGGAATTCCGACCTCGTTTGGCCCGCGTGTGCTGTATTTTGCTCAAAAAGGGCTGGAGAATGTTTTCTACGAGCAGCCGGCAGACGCGGACTATCTTTGCACGCCGGAGGGCTGGCGCATATATGGCGGAACACGGTTGTGGCTCGCACCGGAAAGCGCGCATGCGCTCTACGCACCGGAACAAAACCCGGTGTCTACGCAATGGCACGACGACACACTGGTCGTGACGCAGGTGGAAGACAAAAATCTTCACGTGATGAAGCAGATTGAAATTTCCGAGGGGGAAGATCCACTGAGCGTGGACATCGTCTATCGGATCACGAACACGGGGAAGCAAACACTCACCGGTGCGCCGTGGGCGGTGAGTGTCATGCGCGCGGGTGGTGTGCTAACGGTTCCGTTTGAAGCGAAAACCCGAGAGATTACGGCAAAGCCGGATCGGATTTTGTCGCTCTGGAATACGACTTCGCTGAACGATCCGCGGCTGAGCTTCACAAATAGCGCGGTGGAGATTGCGCAGAGGACGCAGGATGATTACTTTAAAGTTGGGCTCTGTTGCGCGGCGGGTACGGCGAGTTATGCACTAGAGGATCAAATATTGACGAAGACATTTCCGGTGAATCAAAACTCCGTGTATCCGGACGGGGGCGTGAATCTGGAAGTCTACGCGTGCCGCTGGATGCTTGAGTTTGAAACACTCGCGCCGCTTGGAACGATTCTACCCGACGAGTCGGTGGAGCATGCCGAGCGATGGACGATTTGTAGCAGGGAAGGCGAGGGCGTAATTCATGCAGTTTAAAACGATACATGCGGTGATGTATGGCGCGGGAAATATCGGGCGCGGGTTCATCGGCATGCTGTTTGCCCAGAGCGGATATCGCATTACGTTTATCGACGTGGCAAAGCCGCTCGTAGACGCGCTGCACACGAAAAAAAGCTATCCTGTGCGCGTGCTCGACGGGGACACGCACGAGGATATTCTGGTGGAGCACGTGGATGCCATCGACGGCACGGATTCGGAAGCGGTTGCGCAGGCGATTGCGGGCGCGGACGTCATGGCAACGGCGGTGGGCGCGAACATCCTCAAGTTCATTGCGCCAAACATCGCGGCGGGACTGAAGCTGCGCTACGCAAAAGGCGGAAAACCGCTGAACACCATCATCTGCGAGAATCTGATCGATGCAAATATTGTGCTCAAAGAACTGATTCTAGCGCACCTGAATGAGGAAGAACAGGTCTGGTTTGCCGAGAATGTCGGGCTTGTGGAGGCGTCTATCGGGCGCATGGTGCCCGTGCAGACGCCCGAGATGCAGGACGGCGATCCGCTTCGCGTCTGCGTGGAGCGCTACGGCTACCTGCCAGTGGACCGGGACGCGTTTCGCGGCGAGCTGCCGCAGATAAGAAACATGGTGCCGTTCTCTCCGTTTGATTTCTACATCCGCAGAAAGCTGTATGTGCATAACTTAGGCCACGCAACCACGGCGTATCTGGGGCTGTATACGGGCAGAGAATTCATCTACGAATCCATCGACGACGCGGACGCCTATGCCATCGCGCTCAACGCGATGCTTGAGAGCGCGGAGGCGTTGTCGATCAAATACGGCGTTTCTCTTGCGGATATCCTGCGACACATTCAGGATTTGCTGATGCGCTTTACCAATCGCGCGCTCAAGGACACCTGCGCGCGGGTCGGCGCGGATCTCGTGCGGAAACTTGCCCCGCAGGATCGGTTGATCGGAGCCGCGCAACTCTGCCGAGAGCAGGGGATCGTGCCGGCGTATATTTGCGTTGGCGCGGCGGGGGCGGTCTATGCATATCAAAAAGAAAACGGACGGGAACAGACGCAAGAGAACGCCAAAGAAGCGCTTGCGGCGCTTTCCGGGCTGACGGACGGGAGTGTACACGCGCTGATCCTGCGCTATTACGCTCTCTTTGCCGCGGGGGCATCCCTCGCCGAGATTCGCCGCATGGCACAGCGGCTCAAATCCGCAAATAGTCACGACGTGGTGTGAGGAGAAACAACAATGAAAACAACTGCTGTGCGCCTCTATGGCGCAATGGATTTACGAATGGAGACGTTTGAGTTGCCGGAGATCGGCCACGACGGCGTCCGCGTCGAGGTGGTCTCCGACAGCATCTGCATGTCCAGCTACAAGGCGGCGGTGCAGGGAACGGCGCACAAGCGCGTGCCAAAGGACGCAGCGGAACACCCCGTGATCATCGGGCACGAGTTCTGTGGCAAGATCATCGAGGTCGGCAAAAACTGGCAAGCAAAATATCGCGCGGGAGAGCACGTGGCAATCCAACCGGCGCATTTTTATCAAGGCTCGTTACTTGCGCCGGGCTATTCCTACCAATTCTGCGGCGGGGCTGCAACGGTGGTCAATATCCCCATCGAAATCCTCAAGATGGATTGTCTGCTGCCCTATGCGAGCGATACATTCTTCTACGGCTCGCTGGCGGAACCCATGAGTTGCATCATTGGAACATTCCATGGCATGTATCACACCTCGCTGGGCAGCTATGAGCATCGCATGGGCATCGTTGAGGGCGGCAAGCTCGCGTTGCTTGCGTCGGTAGGGCCCATGGGACTCGGTGCGATTGACTACGCGCTGCATGGTGAACGCAAGCCGGGATTGCTCGTGGTGACGGATATCGACGATCAAAGGCTCGCGCGCGCAAAGAGCATCTATACCGTAGAGCACGCAAAATCGCTCGGTGTCGAGCTTGTGTACGTCAACACAGCGAAACTTGAAGACCCAGTAGCTGCGCTCAAAGCGTTGACGGGTGGCACAGGCTTTGACGATGCAATCTGCTTTGCGCCAGTCAAGCCGGTGGTTGAGCAGGCGGACAGTATCCTCGGCTTTGACGGCTGCCTGAGCTTCTTTGCGGGGCCGACCAACACCGCGTTCAAGGCCGAAGTGAATTTTTACGACGTACACTATTCGTCACACCACATTCTCGGTACAACCGGCGGCAACACAGACGACATGCGCGAGGCGATTTCGCTCATGACCGCGGGCAAGATCAACCCCGCCGCGATGATCACGCACATCGGCGGCCACAACAGCGCGGCAGAAACCACGCTGAACCTGCCGAACATCCCCGGCGGCAAGAAGCTGATCTATACGCATCTTGACATGCCACTGACCGCGATTGCGGATTTTGCGGAGCGCGGCAAGACCGAACCGATGTTTGCGGAGCTCGACCGCATTGTGAAAGGCTATAACGGCCTATGGTGCGGCGAGGCGGAAGCGTTTTTATTGCAGTTTGCGAAGAGAATTGATAGAACAAGATCACAGGAGAAATAGAAATATGAATGCATATATCGAGCGCGTATTACGCGAGATTCAAAAGAAGAACGCAAACGAACCGGAGTTTTTGCAGACGGTGGAGGAAGTGTATACATCTCTCGAGCCGATCGTGAGCAAGCATCCGGAATATGAGAAGCTCTCGCTGCTAGAGCGCATGTCCGAGCCGGAGCGCGCGATTTCGTTTCGCGTGACTTGGGTGGACGACGCGGGAAGAGTGCATGCAAACCGTGGCTACCGCGTGCAGTTCAACGGCGCGATCGGCCCGTTTAAGGGCGGACTAAGGTTCCATCCGTCGGTCAATCTGTCCATCATGAAGTTCTTAGGCTTTGAGCAGACGTTTAAAAACAGCCTGACCAGCCTGCCCATCGGCGGCGGCAAGGGCGGCAGCGACTTTGACCCGCGCGGTAAGAGCGACGGCGAAGTCATGCGCTTTTGCCAGGCGTTTATGACAGAGCTCTACCGCCACATAGGGCCCGATATCGACGTGCCCGCGGGCGACATCGGTGTGGGTGCGCGCGAGATCGGCTATCTTTACGGGCAGTATCGCAGGATCCGTGGCGCGTTTGAAAACGGCGTGCTCACGGGCAAGGGCATGAGCTACGGCGGCAGCCTGATTCGCCCGGAAGCGACGGGGTTCGGCGCGGTGTACTACGTCAACGAAGTATTCAAGCACGAGGGCGACAAGATGGAGGGCAAAACCTTCGCGCTCAGCGGCTTTGGCAATGTCTCATGGGGCGTGGCAAAGAAGCTCGAAGAGCTGGGAGCCATGGCAATCACACTCTCCGGCCCGGACGGCTACATCTACGATCCCAAGGGCGTGACGGGCAAGAAGATCGATTATCTGGTCGAAATGCGCAACAGCGGCAGAGACAAGGTGAAGGACTATGCCGATCGCTACGGCTGCGCGTTTTATCCCGGCGAAAAGCCGTGGGGTGTGCAGGCAGATGTCTACATGCCGTGCGCCACGCAAAACGACGTGAACATCAACAGCGTAAAGAAGATTGCAGCCTCCGGTTCGAAGTACTACATCGAGGTCGCGAATATGCCGACCACCAACGATGCGCTGGCGTTCTTGCTGGAGCAAAAGCATATGATCGTGGCGCCCAGCAAGGCGGTCAACGCAGGCGGCGTTGCCACCAGCGCCTTGGAGATGAGCCAGAACAGCATGCGCTATAGCTGGAGCGCGGAAGAGGTCGACGAAAAGCTGCACACCATCATGAAAAACATCCACGACAACTCGGCAAAGGCCGCCGAGGCGAACGGGCTAGGCTACAATCTCGTCGCGGGCGCGAACATCGCAGGATTTGCCAAAGTCGCGGATGCGATGATTGCGCAGGGGATTATTTGAGGGGCTGAAAATAAGAAACGATTCTCCCAAACTGAATCTGGTGCATGTTTGAAGTAACATCCGGAACATGCGAGTGGAAAAGCGCTGTGCGAAGGAACTCGACAAAGTCCCTTCGCCAGCGCTCTGTTTTGTCTCGGGTATCCTTAGAAGCTGGGAATCAGTGCTTGCTCAGACTTTGGCAAGTGTTTTAACGCAAGCTTTTTTCGCCTTTGGGCGGACTGAATACTCTGGAAGGCAGGTCGGCACAGGCGCTTGGATTGTTGCGACACTTCCGTTGCTTTGATATAATCTACTAAATCATTATGGCAGGTGCGTATGAAAATCAAAGCTTTTTTTAAACTGGTTGAAATGCAAACCAAAGTTGCAAGCGTAATCCCGTACACAACCGCGCTGCTCTACGTTCTATACAGCACAAAGCGGATAAACGCGGTCAACATGGTGGTCATGTTTTTTTCGATGCTGATTTTTGACATGACGGTCACCGCGCTGAACAACTATTTTGACTACAAGAGAGCAGAAAAAAAGCACGGTTACAATTATGAGATTCATAATTCGATCGTGCAGTATCAACTGAAGATTTCTACGGTCAGAGCGGTGATCATCGTCATGATCGTCTTCTCCGCCGCGCTGGGACTCCTGCTGGTTTATTTGACAAACATCGTTACGCTGATTCTGGGCGCCGCGTGCTTCGCTATCGGAATCGTGTACTCCTATGGCCCTATGCCGATATCACGCACGCCTTTTGGCGAGATTTTTTCTGGCCTGACGATGGGGCTTGGCATTCCGTTTATCGCGTATTACATCAACGTGTTTGATCAAAATATTCTGAACGTTTCGCTTGCGAATCACATTTTTTTACTTTCGTTTGATGTATACCAGATCGCAGGTATTCTTCTGGTGTCGCTGCCGGCCGTCTTTGGCATAGCCAATATCATGCTTGCCAACAACATCTGCGATATGGAGGACGATTTGCTGAACAAGCGGTACACGCTCCCCATCGTGATCGGCAAACAAAAAGCCATGACGCTTTTAAAACTCCTGTTTGCGCTGGCATATGTCGCCATCATAATCGCGCTCGCGCTTGGTGTGCTGCCGCTGTATTCGCTGCTAACGCTCATCACGATCATTCCGCTGATGAAGAATCTCAGACTCTTTGCGGCGAACCCGACGAAGAAAGACACCTTCGGCGCAATCGTCGGCAGCTTTGTTATGATCACGGTTTCGCTAATTATCACGATCGGGCTGGGAATCCTCGATTCGGCATTTCTGCAGCTGCTGGTATCATAGCGCGGGCGGATCGCTAATTCTTCAGATCGGTTGGCCGGTCTGTGATCGTATAGTTTTGAATCAGATCCTCCTGCGCATCAAATCGTCCGTGAAGACCCGAGGTGAAATAAATATAGTGATCCTTGGTGATGAAAATCGCTTCTACGCCCTCGAGCGATTCGATCAGTTGGATTCCTTTCTGCACGCCCAACAACAGCACAGAGGTGGACAGTCCGTCGGCGGTTTGTGAGTTCGCCGTCACGATCGTCACCTGCTTGATGTTGGTCTGAGCGGGAAATCCGGTCTTGGGGTTGAGGATATGATGGTAGATGTTCCCTTCATATTCAAAATACCGTTCGTAATCGCCGGAAGACACGACGGACTCGTCTTCGATCTGGAGGCTCAGCAGATACACACCGCGCGGGCTGTCAGGGTCCTGAATCCCGATGACGAAGCTGCTGCCATCCGGTTTTAAACCGACGGCAAGAACGTTTCCGCCAAGGTTGATCAATGCGCTCGTTACGCCCCTGCTCAGCAAATAGGCCTTCATCTCGTCCGCTATGGTTCCTTTCGCGATTGCGCCGAGGCTGATGGCCATATCTTTGTCCTGAAGCGCGATTTGGTCGTCGCCCAGGAAGGCGATTTTTTGATAATCGATCAAGGGTAGCACTGCGCCCAGCTCTTCTTTTGACGGATAGTGCCCGTCCGGCGGGTCAATCGCCCACAAATCGATCAACGGACCGGCGGTGACGTCAAACAGCCCGCTTGTCAAGCGGCTGAAATAGAGGGAGTCATGGAGCACGCGGTAGGTCACATCGCTGACATTCACGGGCTGCATGCCGGCGTTTTTGTTGAGGTTGTCGATATCGCTCCCTGCAACGTGCTTACTTAGCAGGTTTTCGAGGGATTTGATCCGGTCGAAAGAATCCTGAATCAAACTGTCGCGACCCATATTGGGATACGCATAGATCTTAAGCTCGATGAGCGTGTCCAACGCAAAGGTGTGTCCGGTGAGTATCTTCTGTTCGCCGGAACAGGAAGCCAATAACAAACCCAGTATGAGAACTGGAAGCAAGAATATTTTTCGCATGGATGTGTCCTTTTGATTTTTTAGTATTTATCGAAACGCTTGTGCGAACACAGAGGAATCGTCAAGCATCCGGCTGCTTTTCTATATAGTAATATCTCTTTTGCGGGCGCCCGACCTCACCATATTCCAGTTCAGTTTTCAAAACGCCGTTTTCGCGCATGCGCTCTAAATACTTGCGGACGGTGATGCGGGACAACCCTGTCTCATTGGCGATATCTGCCGCCGTAAAGCCATCTTTTTTCTCAGAAACGACGCTTTTGATAAAATAAAAGGTCTCGTTGCAGATGCCTTTTCCCTTGTCGTCATTCGGAGCGATGAAGACGTTTTGCGCGATGCACTGATCGATTTCTTCCTGAGTCATGGTCTGATATTGCAGCAGGCACTCGCGCTTGGAGACGGACCGCATTGCGGCTTCACTGAAGCGCTTGCAGGAGCTAGGTTTAATGAGATAGTCGGAGACGCCATAACTAAACGCCTCTGAAATATACTCGACACGGTTCTCCTCTGACATCATGATCACGCAGACGAAGATTTTCTCGGCGCGAATTTGTTTCAGCAGACGCATATTCTCTTCTATGGACGGGCCTAAATCCAGTATGACGATGCCATAGGAATACTTCTTTAGTTTTACGATCGCCTGTTCAGCGGTCGATGCGCTGGCGACAGAAGAAAAGAGATTCAGCTCTCGGAGAAACTGAATTTTCTCATCTGCGGATGCTTCTATATCACATACGACCAGACATTTCATGAGCAACCCCCGCACGATACGTTCCATTGATTACATTATATACGTCAGAAGTACCAATGCAACAGTTTCTAAATAGCGCAGAACGAAGGAAGGCATAGCCGCTAAGCCATGCCTTCCTGATAAGCGTTGCTGCGTCAGTGGTTATTTGCCGAACGCTGCATTGAAGAGCTGATAGAAGCCGATCGCGTGGACGGAAACACCGGACACACCGTCGGGATACCCTTCGGCATCGACGGCGAAGATCGACTGATTCTCAAGCACGTAGGTCTCAAGAAGCTGCGCCTGCTGATACCATTCCAGCGTGCTGCCCGCAGCAGTCATGCCATACGCTTCCTTCAGCTGATCTTTCGACAGGGCGGTGGCCTTGTCGCCGTCAACCAGGAAGTACTTGGCGTTGGAATCTTCCCCCTCCGCCACGTATTCTTTGGTGTAGAGCGCGTCAAAGTTGACCGCGACGATCGTTCCGTTCGCTACGATGAACTCGGCCAGCTCTTTCCAGCCGTTCTCGGACGGTTCGCCCATGGCGGTCACAACAGGGGTGCTGCCATAGCTGCCGGCCGGAATCGGCTCGGAAGCAAGCGCTTTTTCCACAAGCATGAAGAAATCGTTTACATGGATCGATACGCTGGCGCCGCTGTCCGTCGTCAGCGCGTTGGTGCGGCCTTCATCGTCGCTGTAGAGGCTCTCAAACTTTTTGGGATCCTGGTTCTTGACCAGCCAGGCTTCGGCGGCTAACGCCTGC
>JAUYTF010000206.1 GCA_030695285.1 Eubacteriales bacterium
CGAGATCAATCAGTCGTTCAAGATTCTCGGGAGCGAGATGAACCTCGTCACCTCCCAGTTTAACAAGCAGGATAAATCCGTCGGCGCTCTGACTGCCCGGAACCAAGTCCTGCGCAAAGAGATCGATGCTCAAAAGGATAAGGTCGAAACCCTTGAGGCCGCGTTACAGAACGCGGCTTCTTCTTTTGGCGAGAACGATAAACGCACGCAGGCGTGGCAGATTCAGCTCAACAACGCCAACGCCGCGCTCAACGGTATGGAGCGCGAACTTGGTGCAAACGAAACCGCGCTGGATGATGTAGCGAAGGAATTGAACAATGCCGCCAATCAGGCGGACGGATTTGAGAGCAAACTCAAACAAGCAGGCTTGGAGACGGAGTCTTCCGGATCGAAGTTCGAGAAGCTGGGTTCTGTTGCCAAAGGGGTCGGTGTTGCCATCGGAGCAGCGGTAGTCGCCATAGGAACGGCGGCAGTCGCTGCCGGGGTCAGCCTGGTCAAACTGGGAGATGAGTACAATCAAGCCGTCAACCAGATTTCAGCTTCCACAGGGGCAACGGGAGCCGAGCTGGAAGAACTCGGTGTGATCGCCCGGAACGTATACAAACACAACTTCGGCGAAAGCATGGCGGATGTAGCCGAGGGGCTCTCGACCGTACGAAAGACAACGGGGCTACTTGGCGCTGAATTGGAAAAGGCGACAGAGTCCGGTTTTGCATTGCGCGACACCTTCGGCTTTGATCTGCAGGAATCGGCACGCGCAGCAGGCGCGCTCATGAAGAACTTTGGCGTGAGTGCGGAAGACGCATATAACATCATCGCTGTCGGCGCGCAAAACGGCGCAGATAAAAACGGTGATCTTCTGGATACGCTGAATGAGTATTCCGCGCAGTACTCGGCTCTTGGCCTGTCCGCTGACCAGTTTCTTGCCAGCCTTGTCAGCGGCGCGGATGCGGGTGTGTTCTCCATCGATAAGGTTGGAGATGCCGTCAAGGAGTTCAACGTCCGTGCAAAGGACGGCAGTTCCGGTACCGTTGCAGCCTTTCAGAAGCTCGGCATGCATGCAGAGACCATGATGAGCCGCTTTGCTTCGGGCGGGAAAGAAGCGCAGGCAGCGTTCTTCGAAGTTGTAGGCGCGCTCGATGCCATGAAAGATCCGATGGTGAAAAATTCTGCCGCCGTCGCGCTGTTCGGCACCATGTATGAGGATCTGGAAGCCAATGTCCTGCCGGTGCTTGCCAGCATGGAGGAAGCGGCGCTTGCCAACTACGATGCGCTGTCTCAAATCAGCGAAATCAAGTATGACAACCTGGATGCAGCCATGGAAGGGACGAAGCGTTCTCTGCAGGGCGTTTTCTTGCCCATGGTAAGCGAGGTCTCTGCAGGCATAACCGATGTATTTTCCTCGCTTGGAAACGCCATCAACGAAGCAAACGGCGACTTTGAAGCGATCAGCGCGGCAATCGGCGCAGCGCTGGGCGGCATAACAAACATCATTGCTGAGAAGTTGTCGATGTTCTTGGATCTGGGGCTGAACATCATCATGGCTGTTGGCGGCGCAATCCTGAATAATCTGCCGTTGCTGATCCATTCAGCCTTGGGGATCGTCATGACAATCCTGACCGCTTTGATCGAAGCACTCCCGCAAATCACCGATGGCGCACTGCAGCTGGTGCTTGCACTCGTGGAAGGCATCGTCGATAATCTGCCCGCCATTGTGGAAGCCGCGATTGAGATGATCGCGTCGCTGATTACCGGTATCGGCGAGGCGCTGCCGACGCTGATACCTGCAATGGTAGAGGCGGTGCTGCTGATCTGCGAAACCCTGCTCAATAACATGGATAAACTCATCGCGGCCGCGTTTTCGATCGTGAAGGGCTTAGCGGAGGGTATCATCCGCGCGCTGCCGAAGCTGATCGAAGCGCTGCCGAAGCTGATCACGGGGATCATCAACTTCATTACGCAGAACCTGCCGATGCTCGTGACAATGGGCATCCAGCTGACGGTTCAGCTCGCCCTTGGTCTGATCAAGGCGATCCCGCAACTGATCGCCGCACTACCGCAGATCATCTCCGCTATTTTG
>JAUYTF010000208.1 GCA_030695285.1 Eubacteriales bacterium
GTGGCATTCTTCCCAGATCGGGGTTGCAGCGGCGTTTTTCAGCCCTTCGATAAAGCAATCAATCTTCTCACTCGAGATGCCTTCAAAATTATAGCCGACACTCATGTTGAACATGAATCCATCGGGACGTCCGAGGTCAAACTCCCAACTCATCAGCTTGAGCGCGTACCATGCCTTGACATATTCGTCAAACGCCTCCGGTACGCGAAGTTCAGTCGACCATTCGACGTTATAGCACTCATCCTCGGCGAGGATGCAGGGCTTGGAGACGGGGAGGTCTTCGCCGTCCAGCGTCTGCACGGTTTTGAGCTCGAAAAAGCGGCAGCCAGCATAATAGGCCGCGACGAGGTTTTGCGTGAGCTGCGTCTGAGGGCCAGCTGCGGGGCCAAAAGGAGTCTCCAGATGCTCGCCAAAGAGGTCTAGCATCTTGCCCTTTGGTGCGATATACGGGCGGCGAATGCCGAACACACTGCCCTGTTTGCGTTCTTCGAATATCCAATTCATCAATTCCGCAAAGGGAATGGGGGTCATACGGTCAGACATGAAGTGCCTCCTTATTCCGATATCTTATCTGGCGGGCGAAAACCGTTCGGTTGTTATTCCAACGATACGTCTTCTATCAAGCGATCAGGGGATTAGCCGTTGATTGACTTCCAGAGCTTTGCTGCGCTCTTGCGGCACTCCTGCATGACAATCTTTTCGTCAACAACCAGCACTTTGCGATCTTTCATGAGCACCTTGCCGTTGCAAACGGTGGTGACCACGCTGCGCCCGTTCATACCAAAGAGAATGTGTCCGTTGACGTTGCCGCCATCCATCGGCGTGAGCGGGTCGTAATCGGTGACGATCACGTCTGCATAGGCTCCGGGTTTGAGCACGCCGAGCGGGCGCTGAAAGAACCTGCCCGCGATGCGAGGGTTGTTTTCAAAGAGCATGGCCGGTATTTCGCCCCAAGCCACGGTCGGGTCGCAGAGGTTGTGCTTGTGGATGATGTTGCCGACTTTATAGCTTTCGATCATGTCGTTGGTGTAGCCGTCAGTGCCAAGCCCTAACAGAATTCCTTCTTCAAAGAGGCGGATCACGGGGCCGCAGCCGACCGCGTTGCCCATGTTGGATTCGGGGTTGTGCACGACCATCGTATTGGTCTCTTTGAGCAGCGCCATCTCGGCGGGGCTGACGTGAACGCAGTGGATCGCGAGCGTTTTTTCGCCGAGGATGCCGTTTTCAAATAGGCGCTCGACGATGCGATTGCCGTATTTCTTGAGAGAATCGATCTGATCGCCCGGGCCTTCGGCAACGTGGATGTGCGCTCCGGTGTATGCGGGCGTATGCTTTTTGCAGAGTGCAAGTGTCTCGTCCGAGAGGGTGAACGCTGCGTGCATACCCATCATACCCTTGAGCATGTCGCTCTCGTCTGCATTGGCTTTGAGGATCATGCGCTCGTTTTCCAGCACGGCTTCTATCATCTTTGCCTTGCCGTCGCGATCGGACACCTCATAGCAGAGGCTGGTGCGAACGCCGAGCTGTTTTGCAGCGTCCGCGATGGTGTCGAGGCTGCCGGGAACATCAAAGTAGCTCGCGTGATGGTCAAAGACCGTGGTCACGCCGTTTTTGATGCAGTCGATATAGACGGCCTGTGCGGAGAGGCTGTCGTTTTCTTTCGTGAGCAGGCGGTCGATCTTCCACCACATGCCTTCGAGGATATCGTTAAAATTGCTTGGGTTATAGCCTTGAATGGAAAGCCCACGCGCAAACGCGCTGTAGATGTGGTTGTGCGTGTTGATCATACCGGGCATGATCACACCGCCGTCGGCATCGATCCACTCTGCTTGCGGGTATTTCTGCTTTAAGGCAGCGGTTTCGCCGACTTCCAAAATGAGGTTGCCTTCGATAGCGACCGAGCCGTTTTCGATATATTTGCCTTGATCTCTAGTGACGAGCCGACCGTTTCCAATTAAAAGCATGGGTGTTGTCTCCCTTCGCGATATGCAATTATAAGATCTTGAAACTGCAGAATGACAAACATATTATACTATACCGTCTAAATGCGGCGCAATACGAGCGGGCGATAATATACAAAAATATTTCGGGCACAATAATTTTGTTCAGCAAAAACTTTTTACTGTACAATTTGTAAAATCCAATGTATGATGATTTATATCGCGCGGCGCGTCTGCCGCAAAAAATACGAAAGAAGCAACAATTGGAGTGTTCTTATGAAGCGCATTGCAGGCTATCGCTGTACAATTTGCGGAAAGGAATACCCGTTCGGCCCCGAACTGATGACCTGTCCATCCTGCGGAGAAAAGGGCATTCTGGACATCGTATACGACTATTCCGAAGTTAAATCTGTTTTTTCCATAGAATCGCTCAAAAAAGACAACGACAACAGCATGTGGCGCTATCGCGCTCTGATGCCGCTTCGAGGCGAAGGGCTTTCGGATTTCTTGCGCATCGGCTGGACACCGCTTTATCGCTCCCTGCGGCTTGGCCGCCAACTGGGGGTGGAGACGCTCTTTATCAAAGATGACGGGTTAAACCCCACCGGTTCGCTCAAAGACCGCGCAAGCGGCGTTGCAGTCGCCAAAGCGATCGAGCTGGGGTACGACACGATCAGCTGCTCTTCAACAGGAAACGCTGCCAGCTCCTGCGCGGGAAATGCCGCACGCATGGGGCTCAAGACCGTGATCTTCGTGCCGGAGCGCGCGCCGCTGGGCAAAGTGGCGCAGCTGCTGATTTTCGGCGCAAACGTCGTCTCCGTCAAAGGCGACTATCGCCAGACGTTTGAACTGAGCAAGGCCGCTATTGAGAAATGGGGCTTTTACAACCGCAATGCGGGCATCAACCCCGTGATGACGGAAGGGAAGAAGACGGTCGCTCTGGAGATTGCAGAGCAGCTCAACTGGAATCCCACCGACTGGGTTGCCGTTTCGGTTGGCGACGGTTGCACCATCGGCGGCGTGTACAGCGGTTTTTATGATCTTCTCATGCTCGGCATGATCGATCGCATCCCGAGAATCCTCGGTGTGCAGTCCACCGGTTGTTGCCCGTTTGTTGACGCGAATCACACGGACGGCATCCTCAAACCCACGCTGGAGAACACACTGGCAGACAGCATCGCCGTGGGCGTTCCGCGCAACCCCGTCAAGGCGCAGCGCGCGGTGCGGGATAGCAACGGCGCATGGATCGCCGTTTCAGATGATGACATCCTGGACGCGATGCGCCTGCTCGGCAGAACGGAAGGCGTGTTCGGTGAACCTGCGGGCGTGACCGCGATGGCGGGCGTGAAAGTCGCAGTTGCAACCGACATCATCAAGCCGCATGAAAGCGTGACCGTCGTCTCGACCGGCAGCGGACTTAAGGATGTCAAAAATGCCATGCTGGCAGCGGGCGAGCCTTTCAAATGCGAGCCTGACATCATAGCCCTGGAGGCAAGCGGCAGAATTCGATAACGCCGATCCTGCGCGTGACAACGAAACGACAGCAGCAAAATCCGCCGGATACAAATAAGTAGCAAAAATCTAATTGGCTCACGAGGACAAATTTCATCTGAACATGCATGAAGTCGCAGACCGGTGGATGGGTAAACGCCCGATTCTCTGGCAAATTCTCCGGCAAATAAGACCAACACAAAATTGATTTGGTATAGTATTTCATTTTATTGTTATTGAAACCAAAAATAGTTCCCGAAAAAGGTTGTTTCACCAGATGACTGGTGCTACAATAAATCAAAATTCAGTAGGAGGAAAATCATGAAAAAGATCATTGCTCTTCTTGTAGTCCTAGCGATGGTATTCGCTATGGTCGCTTGCGCAGGCCCCGCGCCCAGTTCCAAAGACTTGAAGATCGGCGCGATCCTCGTCCACGACGCGAACACAGGTTATGATGCCGCACACATCGACGGCATCACGGCCGGCGCAGAAGCCGCTGGCATCCCCGCCGACAGCATTATCTGGAAGTACAACGTTTCGGAAGATGAGAGCTGCTATGATACGGCGATCGACCTCGTCGAGCAGGGTTGCAAGTATATCTTCTCGAACAGCTATGGCCATCAGTCTTACATGCAGCTGGCTGCTTCCGAAAACCCGGAAGTGACCTTCGTCTCCATGACGGGCGACGGTGCTGCGCTGAGCGGCCTGCCGAACTTCAAAAACGCGTTCCCGCATACCTATGAGTCCCGCTACGTGTCCGGCGTCGTCGCTGGCATGAAGCTCAAAGAGCTCATGGATGCAGGTACCGTCACCGATGCCTACATCGGCTATGTCGGCGCTTTCCCGTATGCTGAAGTGGTTAGCGGTTACACCGCGTTCTTCCTCGGCATCCAGAGCATCGTTCCGTCCGCCCATATGGACGTGATCTACACGAACTCTTGGTATGACCCGACCGCAGAAGCCGAAGCGGCCAATGCCTTGATGGCCAAAGGCGCGCACATCATCGGTCAGCATGCTGACTCCACCGGCGCACCGGGCGCAGTCCAGACCGCTCTGGATGCAGGCTCCGCCGTGTATTGCATCGGCTACAACATCGACATGCTCGCTTCTGCCCCGACCGCTGCGCTGACCTCTGCGCAGAACAACTGGGCATCGTACTACACCTATGCCTTCAAAGCCGCTCTGGCTGGTGAAGAGATCATGACCGACTGGTCCCAAGGCTATGCCGCCGGCGCGAACATGATTTCGCCGCTCGGCCCGAGCGTTGCCGCTGGCACCGCCGAGAAGGTTGCCGAAGTCGAAGCTGCCATCATTGCCGGCACGCTAAACATCTTTGACACCGCAACATTCACCGTTGGCGGCGCGCCTGTCACGTCTTACCTCGCCATCGATACCGACGGCGACTGGGTTGGCGACACCGGCGAAGCCATCGAAAACGGCATCTTCTACGAGTCCAAGCTCCGCAGCGCGCCGTACTTCGGTATGCGCATTGACGGCATTACCGAACTGAGCTAAAAAATCGTTGCCGTAAGGTTGACGAGAGCAAAGGGGGAACGGCTTTTCGTTTCCCCTTTGCAATAACCAAATATTACATTTGCTCGATGGAGAGTGGTAGCGCCGCTCTCTTTTTGCGTATGGCTGAACACAGATTTTTTATTTCGCCTGGAATCGTACGTTT
>JAUYTF010000217.1 GCA_030695285.1 Eubacteriales bacterium
GCGCCCCGCACGGCCTCTTCTGGCGTGAGCTTGACATGCGCAATCTCGCTGTTGTGGAGCACATACCTGCGCGCTTCCGGTGCACCGAGCGCTCCCGCGAAAAACTCTTTTGCCGATACATCTACAAAATCCATCCCGCCCGGGGCAACGACCGTCGGAATCCCGCGTTCCGCCGCGGCACAGAGCCTGTTTGCGGCTCCAGCGGAAAACCCGAAGCCAAACACATCCTGCGAGATGATCTCGTGCGGAGAAAGATCGAGGCACGCCTGCATCTTTCCTTCTGCAACCAGCTGCTCCATGCAGCGCCCGCCGACGCCGGTAGAGTGGAACGTGACTACGCTTCTGCCATCGCCTTCAAGCAGGCGAACCGCGCCGACCACGCCGTCGTTGGTCGCGCCCATCATGCTTGCCGCGATCATGGGCTGATCCGTAGAAAGTGTTTTGCCGCCGAACTGCACCATGCCCATCACGGCAGCGGCTGCGTTGGTCAGCATTGTCTCGGTCAGGGGATTGAGCCCCGCGATGTCGACAACCGACGGCATGACGGTAATGTCCTTGTCCCCAACCAGTAACTCAAACGGACGGTTTCCGCAGGCCACGGTGGAGAGAATCAGTTTTGGCACGCCGACGGGCAGCGCGCGCATTGCGGCGGACGCCATACGGGAGTTTTGCAAGCCGCCGATGCCCAACGCACCGTCGATGTTGCCGGTGACATATAGACTGCTGATGATCTTGACAACCCCCGCTTCCATCACGGAGATTGCTTCCGCGCGGCCGGAGAGGCGCACATGCTCAATCGTGCTACCGCCCGCCATCGCGATCTCGCGCGGGGAGACGTTGGCCTCGTAAGAATAGCCGCCGTGCGTGGAGAGATCGACCGTCAGCACGCCAACCCCCTCGCGCGCAATGAGCGCGCGCAGAAACTCCATCTCCGCCCGCTTTGTATCGGCACAGGCGATGATGGCGATGGTTTTCTTACCGGCGTTTGCTTTGTTGCTCATATCAGCATCCTTTTCCCTAAAACGGGGACTGTTTGCGAAGGGAGGAGCCGGGAGCGCCGCCGAAGCCACGCCCCCGCTCATGAAGAACGATTACTTGCCCAGACCAAACACAGGCGTTCTTTTCTGTCCAATACTTGGTCTCTGTCTTGCTTTGCTTACTTGACCAGGCCAAACACAGGTGTTTTTTCCATTCTGTTCATCAGCTGGGTTTCGTGCGTGAGCAGGATGTGATCCAGGCTCTCCGCGCGCTCTTTCGTGATCTCAAGGCTCTTCCAGCATTCGATCATATTGGCAAAGCGCCCCGGCGGGGTCACATTGTAGCCGATTTCGGGCACGGCGTTGAAGTTTGCCATGCGGAATGCGGAGTCGCCACCGAGGATATATTTGCCGTCTTGCGTATCCACCTCGATAGACATGTGTCCCGGCGAGTGGCCGAAGGTTTCAAACGCGCACACGCCGGGGACGATCTCGGTTTCGCCCGCGCAGGTATCCACCTTGATGCCTTCAAACGGGCGCTTGACGCCGAGAAAGGGATGCTCATAGCTCTTGTAATACAGCGGGATGGGGTCCAGCGCAAAGGCATATTCGCGCTCATGCGCGATGAACGTAGCCTTCGTGAACTTGTCCATATAGAAGATGTGATCCCAGTGCATGTGCGTAAAGAGCACATAGTCCACTTCCTCGCAAGCGATGCCGAGTTTGGCAAACTGCTCATAGATCGCTTCTCCCTCGCTCTGCCAGGAGCCCGGATGGTGATATTTATCCGCGCGCTCAGTCCAGGCCATGCCGGTATCGACGAGTATCTTCTTGCCGTCTCCCTCGAGGAGGAAGGTCAGCACGGGCAAGGGTTCCTTCTCGTCCGAAATACCCGGAACATACTTGTAGACCGAATGGTGATAATGGTATTGCTTAGGATACGTGGGCACATAGCCCGTGTTGATGGGCCGAATCGTGAAATTTGCCATGGTTTAACCTCCGAACCTTTTTGTGTGATCTCGCGTCTTTACGCCGGTTGATTGGCGGCGCTATACCCGCGAAAGCTTTTCGCGTTTGCTTCTTGTAAAAATATCCAGCCACACCATGAGGATGATCACGATGCCGACCGCCATTGACTGCAGATAGCTCGATACCCCTATGACGTTGATGACGTTCATGATGATCGTGAGTACCAGCGCGCCGATGACCGTGCCGAATATGCCGCCCTCGCCGCCAAGCAGCGAAGTGCCGCCCATGACCACCGCTGCGACGATCTGCAGGCCGTAGGAGTTGCCCATGTTCGCGTCCGCTGCGTTGAGGCGTGCGGTGAGCACGATGCCGCCGATGGCGGCGGTGACCCCGCAGATGACGTAAGCAACAACGGTATCCAGCACGCTTCTGGACGCGCTATATTTGGCGGCATAGGCATTGCTGCCGAGCATGTAGATGTTTCGACCGAGCGTCGTTTTCTGTAAGACAAAGTAGAGAACGCCCGTGAGCACGATCGCGATGATGACCGGGATCGGCAGGATGCCGACGTAGCCTACACCGATGGGCGTAAAGTTTCTCGGCAGATCGTAGATGACCTTGCCCTGCATGACGATTGTCGAGATACCGAGCACGACCATGTTGGTGCCGTAGGTTGCGACGAACGGCGGCAGCTTGAGGATGCCGACCAGCAGGCCGTTGAAGATGCCGATGACGACGCCAACGAGGATACCGGCGAGTATGACCACCGGAATCGATACGCCGAGCAGCAAAAGTTGCGCTACGATACAGCCGACCAGCGCTGCGCTGTTGTTGATCGAAAGATCGATGCCGCCCGTGAGCACGACGGCCGTGAGGCCGGAGCTCAGGATAAACAGCACGCTGGTCTGCCGCAGCACAGTGATCAGGTTATCCCCGGTCAAAAACGAGGACGTGGCCAGGCTCGCGCCCAGAACGACGAAGATGAGAACGGTGACGCTGATTGCGTATTTCGACTGCAGAAGATAGGTTCCGATTCTTTTCATCATAACTGCTCCCTACTCCTCCTGCCTGCGTTTGATGTAAGCATCCAGCATGATGGCAAAGAGCACCACGATGCCGATGATTGCGGTCTGATAGATCGAAGAGACGTTCATCATGACCAGGCCGTTTTTCAAGATTTGGATCAGTAGCACGCCGAACACCGTTCCGCCCACACCGCCGCGCCCTTCGCGCATGCTCGTGCCGCCGAGCAGCACCGCGGCGACGGAGTTGAACTCAAACCCGTTACCGACGATGGGGTTGCCGCTCTCCACGCGGCAGGCAAGCAGGAAACCCGCAACCGCCGTCATGAATCCGGTATAGGTAAACGCCTGAATCGTCGCCAGATCTGGGCTGTAGCCCGCGACCTTGAGTGACTCGGGGTTGCCGCCCATGCTGATGACCCGCGCACCGAAGCGCGTAAATTTCAATAGCACCATCGTGAGAAAAAAGCAACCGATCGTGATCCAGAGAATGTATGGCACGCCAAGAAAGCTGCTCTTTGCGATGATTTTATAGATCGCGTGCTCGTGATAGACCGATGAACCATTGGATGCCACAAGCGCCACCGAGTTTAAGATGTTTTGCATGCCGAGCGTCGCGATAAACGGCGGCAGCTTCATCTTTGCGACGATGAGGCCGTTGAGGTATCCCGCGAGAACGGAGGTCCCCATCGCAAGCGGCAGAGCCACGCTAAGCGGCAGGCTTTTCTGCATCAGCACAACCCACACGACGGTCATCATGTTCAGCGACGCGCCAAGCGAGAGGTCTGTGCCCTGCATAAGCACGATGATGGTCTGCCCGCAGGCGACGACGAACAAGGGCGCCGCCTGAATCAGAATTGAGATAAAGTTGCTCGCGGTAAAATAATTCTTGGTATTGGCGCCGTAGAAGACGAGCATGACGGCGATCATCCACACCGCCGGCGGAAGGCTGCCGATGCGCTTTCCGAGCGATTTTGTCGTCATGCGAGCACCTCTTTTCCCAGCACCATCGCGCGGCCGATTTCTTCGAGTGAGCATTCGTTGCGCATCACCTCACCGGTGATCGTGCCGTCCTTCATAATGTAGATGCGGTCGGACATACCGATGACCTCCTGCAACTCCGAGGAGATCATAAGGATTGCTTTCCCCTCCGCCGCGAGACGGTCCATCAGCGCGTAGATCTCCATCTTTGCGCCGACATCGATGCCACGCGTGGGTTCGTCGAATATGATCACGTCCGACTTTGCGCTGAGCCACTTGGCGATGACAACCTTCTGCTGGTTTCCGCCGGAGAGCTGGGAAACCGGGCGGACGACATCCGGCGTGCTGGTTTTCAACAGCCTGACGTATTCCTCCGCGATCTTTCTGTTCTTCCGCTCGGAGACGATCCCGCTGGGGAACACGCTCTTGAGGCTGACCGCGACGGTGTTCCACGCAATCGAGCTCTTGAGCGCGAGGCCATAGCGCTTGCGGTCCTCCGGCAGGAGTCCGAGGCCGTTTTTCACCACATAAGAGGGGGCTTTGCCCGTGACTTCCTTGCCGTGAAGAAAGATTTTTCCGCCTGCGGGTTTGTCGATGCCGAAGATCAGCCGCGCCATCTCCGTGCGCCCCGCGCCGACGAGGCCGGCGATGCCGACGATTTCGCCGCGGTTGAGCGTGATCGAGCAGCCGTTGACGCGGCCTTTGTGATCGCGCAGTTCTTCCGTGCGGAGCGCTTCGCCGCTGTGCTCGTTTTTCGTGCGGACATACACCTGAGAGATGTCTCTGCCGACCATGAGATTGACGAGCTCTTCGTCGCCCAGTTCGCCGACATCAAGGGTGCGGATAAACTTACCGTCGCGCAGCACCGTGATGCGATCCCCGATGCGGTGGTATTCCTGCATGCGGTGGGAGACATAGATGATGCCGATGCCCTGCTCGCGCAGCATGCGAACCTGCTCGAAGAACGGCTCGATCTCGCGCTCGGAAAGCGACGCGGTCGGCTCGTCTAGCACGATGATGCGAGGTTTGAAAGAGAGCGCCTTTGCAATCTCGATCATCTGCTGCTGGGCGACATCCAGCAGCTTGACCGGTATTTTCGTGTCGATATCTGCACAGCTAAGCGAGGCGAGAATCGCCTTTGCATCCCGCTGCATTTTTCGGTGGTTGATGAGTCCCGTGCCGCGAATCAGCGGCTCACGGTTTAAGAAGATATTCTGCGCGGCGTTGAGATAGGGAACCATCGTGAGCTCCTGATACACCGCGACGATGCCGTGGGCGATGCCATCCTTTGGCGAAGAGAAGCAAACCTTCTCTCCGTGCAGGTGGATTTCGCCTTCATCGGGCTGATACATGCCCAATATGCATTTTGCGAGCGTGGATTTCCCCGCGCCGTTTTCGCCGACGAGCACGTGCACCTCGCCTGCGCGCAGGTCAAACTCCACACGATCGAGCGCACGAACGCCGGGAAACGACTTGCTTAAGTCCCGAACTGTTAAAATGGGTTGCTGTTCCATCCGAAAACCCCCTCGAGTGAATGCCGCGACTTGTTTTGTCGCGTACGGGACGGCGGCTGATCAGCCGCCGTCCCGCGGATGACTGTTGTTTTTTTCCGAGTTTACTTAAACCAGGCAGAGAGGCTGATGTAATCGTCGATGTTGCTCGAATCGATGAGCGGCATGTGCCGCTCGGACGGGAACGGGATGAAGTATTCTGCCGGCAGCGTGCCGTCGTCGAGATACTTCACGAGCATCGCGATTGCGTAGTAGGTCGATCCGAACGGATCGGTGTTGTAGGTAACGGTCAGATCGCCAGCCTTGACTGCCTGGGAAGCATCGGCCGAGCCGTCGAATCCGCCGACGAGCACATTCGTGATACCAGCGGCTTTGAGCGCCTGGATAGCGCCCAGCGCCATCTCGTCGTTCGCGGCGATGACAACCTTGAGCGAGTCTTTCACGCCTTCACGCTGGAGCAAGTTTTCCATGACCTGCATGCCCTGCGCACGGTTGAAATTTGCGGGCTGAGAATCGATGAGCGTGATGCCCGGATAAGAAGCGAGCAGATCGGTGATGCCGGCCTTGCGCTCTTCGGCGTTCTGTGCGCCGGGAGGGCCCTCGAGGATGATCAGGCCGCCTTCGCCACCAACCATCTCAAAGAGGTACTTGGCGACGACTTCGCCGGTTTCATAATAATCCACGCCCGTGCGCATCATGGAGCCGGAGGCGGATGCCGTGCCGATGGAGATGACCGGGATGCCGGCTTCGTTCGCGGCATCAACGGCAGGCATGATGCCCATGGAGTCGGAAGGATGGATGACAAACGCGCTCACGCCCTGCTGAATCTGGGCTTCCATGATCGCAATCTGCTCCTCAATGGAGTCCTGCTGCGCTGGGCCCAGCGTAACAACTTTGATGCCAAGATCGGCTGCTGCTTTTTCCGCGCCCTTCCACATGCCGTTCATATACGGGTTTGTGGAGTTCTTTGTCATGACGCAGATCGTGTAGTCGCCCTTCTCTTTTACGTCGCTCGAAATGCTCGAGCCGATGCCGGTGACGTGTAGTTCTATGGTGTTCTTTGCCGCGTCAGAGGCGCGCGAAACGTTCTGATTCTGGGAGAAGTCCACCTTGGCGGGTGCTTCGGTCGCTTCGGTTGCGGCTTCGGTGGCTGCCGCTTCCGGTGCGGCGGTGGCTTCCGCAACGGGTTCTGCGGGTGCGGCTGCTGTGCAGGCAACGGCACTGAACGCCATGAGCAGCACGAGCAGGATGGATAGAGCCTTCTTCATCATGTTTCCTCCTTTTATTTTGGGGTTATTTGAGCTGAACCTTTCAGCATGAAATATGATGTGATACCGAATGGGTGTGCGTCTTCACTGGATTGGATCGCGACTGGCGTGTTTTGAACATTAAAGGAAAGAATCGAAGCATGTTTTGCGGCAATACTGAAGGTATATCATGTTCTGAAGAGCAAGAATATCGGTTGGTAACTGTTTCACCTATATGAGTTATTGTGAATGTGCTTTTTCTCAACGCTTGACTGTAGAATGTTCATGAAAGAGGTAATATCCTGTTCAAATCTCGTGATTGGATACAATATACCATTATCCTATTTTGCTGTCAAGGGATAAAACGGATTATTGTAGCGTATAAGAAATATGTTGTATCCTCAAAGCAGAGGCATGTTTCTCTGCGTAAAAAACGATATGGCAGCAAAATTTCCTGCTTTCGGTATCATAGAAAAACAAATTGTATGGGCGAAATTTTCTATCATAAACATTAAAGTCTATCCCATCTCCCTTCATTCGAAGAATTATAATTGATTCGGCCTTCGCCTTTCTGATAGTAACAGGAAAAAGAGTTACCGACGGAACTCGTTGAGCTCCGTTGGTAACTCTCGTACCAGGCAATGCACCAAAAATAACAATTTTTCATATTTACAGAGTCATTTCAGAGCTGAACGTTTATCCGATATTGATGACCGTCATGACGACGTCTTTTGCGGTGCTGGAGACGAAATCAAACGCCCTTTTGACAGGTCAAAGTCAAACTCGTGAACGCGACCTGCTCCCACAAACGTTATTCACTTAAAAATTGTTAAATGAAACGAAAAAATGGTGAAGAAATGCAGAAGAGTAATTATGCAAAGAGCAGATCGACTTGACGTTGAAACAATCAGAACTTGACACATCGAAATCAGTCTTGCGTCTGAAACTCGGCATTGCTGAGCCGAGACCTTACTTCTGAAAGCATAGCAATGACGGAATGTCGCCAAATGGACATCCATCTCAACTGCTCGAAAAATTGTAAATCGATAGGGCTGCACCTATTTACCCCACCCCCTACTGCCTCAACCGCCGCATCGCGGCTGTTCACTGTTGTGAAGCCGAGCGCCCGCTGCGCGGGATACAGTGAGACGGAGCAAGCCCAGTGCGGGAGCAATAGGAATGGGCTTTTAGCCCCGACGCATTGCGACCTGCACGCAGGCAGAAGTGTCGACGGGTATCGAGTCCAGCAGGGAGAGCCATCAAAAAAGCCCGTAACAGTGCGTTTGCGGGTTTTTTCTTTATCCGAAAACCCACTTCGTAACCCACTTTTGTGTGTTCTCTAACGATTAAGCAAAACTCGTGGGGTTAATGCAGCATGCATATGAATTATGAGAGGAATCGAACACTTGAATTATGCCCTGCTTATGAGGCAGTTCAAGCCGTCGTGTGATATTTTGTGTGTTATCGAAGTCTCAAATTTCCCCAGCCGCATCAAAAGAGGAATCGATTAGCACTATCGTTGACGACTTGCTCCTTCTTTTAAAACCCTCTTTGTAATCCTTCATGAAACTAATATCGAAATAACCAGACCTTAATATAGTTTTTCCATCAGCCAAGCTTCCAAGTCGTAGTAATTTAAACTACTTCCTTCTACGGCGCCTGTACCGCTTTTAATGGAATCCGGGAATGATGGATCTGAGCCTTCGTACTTTGCGGAAAACAATATTTCGCCTGTCGTCGCTTGCCTTAACTCAACTTGTGTCACCACTCTGTATCCTTGAACTGTATACTCCCCCGCATTGCTTCC
>JAUYTF010000218.1 GCA_030695285.1 Eubacteriales bacterium
GAGAGCTTATTTTGTTGCTTACTTGTCCAGAATCTCGGTGACGACGCCGGAGGCAACGGTTCTGCCGCCTTCGCGAATGGCGAAGCGCAGGCCCGGCTCGATCGCGATCGTCGTGATCAGCTGGATGTTCATGTCGATGTGGTCACCGGGCATAACCATCTCAACGCCCGCGGGCAACTCGATGGAACCCGTCACGTCCGTCGTGCGGAAATAGAACTGCGGACGGTAGCCCGAGAAAAACGGGGTGTGGCGGCCGCCTTCTTCTTTGGTCAACACGTACACGCGGCCCATGAAATGCGTGTGCGGATGGATCGAGTTCGGTTTTGCCAGAACCTGGCCGCGCTCGATGTCCGAGCGCTGCACGCCGCGCAGCAGGAGGCCGACGTTGTCGCCCGCCAGCGCCTGATCCAGCTGCTTTCTAAACATCTCTACGCCGGTCACAACGACCGAACGGGTGTCTTCCGCCAAACCGACGATCTCGACGGTTTCGCTGATCTTGACGGTTCCGCGCTCCACGCGGCCCGTCGCAACCGTGCCGCGGCCCGTGATCGTGAAGACGTCTTCTACCGGCATGAGGAACGGTTTGTCAACCATGCGCTCCGGCGTCGGGATATAGCTGTCCACCGCGTCCATCAGGTCAAACAGGCACTTGCACTCCGGCGTATCCAGTGCCTTTTTGCCTGCGATCAGCGCTTCCATCGCCTGCAGCGCGCTGCCCTTGATGATCGGGATATCGTCACCCGGGAACTCATAGGTGCTCAAGAGCTCGCGGATTTCCATCTCGACGAGTTCGATCAGCTCCGGATCGTCCACTTGATCGGTCTTGTTCATGAACACAATGATGTACGGCACGCCCACCTGACGCGCAAGCAGAATGTGCTCGCGGGTCTGGGGCATCGGGCCGTCCGCCGCGCTCACGACCAGGATCGCGCCGTCCATCTGGGCGGCTCCGGTGATCATGTTTTTGACATAGTCCGCGTGACCCGGGCAGTCGACGTGCGCATAGTGACGCGCTTTCGTCTCATACTCAACGTGCGCGGTGTTGATCGTGATGCCGCGCGCTTTCTCTTCCGGCGCTTTGTCAATCTCGTCATAGCGCATCGCCTTGGCTTCGCCCTGCTGCGACAGTGCCATCGTGATGGCCGCCGTCAGCGTCGTCTTGCCGTGGTCAACGTGACCGATGGTGCCGACGTTTACGTGCGGCTTCGTGCGTTCGAATTTTGCCTTTGCCAT
>JAUYTF010000222.1 GCA_030695285.1 Eubacteriales bacterium
CAACTTCTTTGGCAGCGGGATATCCAGCGTACAGATCGCGCAGATCGTCTCCGGCAGCGCGGCAGACAAAGCAGGTTTGATAGCGGGCGATCTGATCTTAAAGCTGGACGACACGAAGATCACCTCCAACGCCGCACTCTCCGCCGCCATAAGCGGCTATAACGCCGGCGACTCCGCAACGCTGACCATTCAGCGAGACGGCTTGGAACTTAGCGTGAATGTCACCTTTGGCGAATATAAACCCGCCGAGTAGTAGTACAGCCGCGCTCCGACTAAGCACCCATCGGTCATTTCGCCCGCGCTTTTTGCGGACGTTGACATTGCGCCGCAAGGCCCCCAATACGCGGCGTACCCCCCGACAGACATGCGCGCGAGCCGCCCATCCCCCCCCGGACGGTTTGCGCGCGGGGGAAAGACAAAAGATCCCGCATGATGCCGTACGACGTTTTGCGGGATTTTTTCTTTCGGCTGGTTTAGGAGGCGCTTTTTTGGCGCAAGCTTACCGAAACGCTTCCTTATGTTTCAAACAGGCTGATCTGCTTCTCTTTTTCTTCAAACGTACACAGATAGCGAAACACCTCTTCGGTCTGATAGAGAATGCCGTTTTTCTTGCATGCGCGACGGAAGATATCCATCAATCCGGCGTTGTTCGGGCTGTTGCAGCTATAAGCGTTGCCAAATGTGCGGATATACTGCTGCTTCACGCCGGGAAAATCGCGATCCAGCGCGGCGTAGAAATACTCCCGGTCGCCCTCGCGCAGGGTCACGCCAAAACCGAAATTCAGAATGCCCTTCACGCCCGCCCGCACGCAGTAGTCCATGAGTCCCAGCAGGTTTTCCTCCGTGTCGTTGATGAACGGCAGAATCGGACAGAGCCAAATCACCGTCGGGATACCCGCATCCTTGAGCGTCATCAGCATCTCAAAGCGTTCCCGCGTGGAGGAGACGTGCGGCTCGATCTTCTTGCACAACGCCTCGTCAAACGTGGTCAGCGTGGTCTGCACGACGCACTTTGTGCGCGCGTTGATCCGCTTGAGCAGGTCGAGATCACGCAGGAGCCGCGCGGACTTGGTTAAGATCGCAAGGCCGAAACCGTAGCGCTCGATGACCTCGATGCTTTGCCGCGTGATCTGCAACTCCGTTTCGAGTGGAATATAGGGATCACACATCGATCCGGTTCCGATCATGCACGGCTGGCGTTTTTTGCGCAGTTGCTGCTCGAGCAGCTTCACCGCGTCGCGCTTGACCTCGATGTCC
>JAUYTF010000228.1 GCA_030695285.1 Eubacteriales bacterium
AGAGAATCTGGGATGACGATGTCCTCGATAAAGTCATCGCGACGATGCTACACCCGGACAAACCCCAAATTTAAAAGACGAATTCATTGAATCATGTTGAAATACATTTGAACTTTTGATGTTTTTCTGAGAAATACAAGCTGGAACGATAATAAATTGGGATCTACGCGCGACACATGGTTGAAATTTTAGGCATATCGCCTAGAATATAAAGGAAGGAGAACTAAAATGAAAAACACTTTTCGTTTCCTCGCTCTGACTCTGGCCATGGTGATGATGATCGTCATGGCTGGTTGTAGCACAGCTGCGCCTGCTCCGGCGGTTGCAGAAGAACCTGCGGAAGCAGCCGCTCCCGCTGAAACGACAACCGAAGCTCCTGCGCCCGCGGAGGAAGCTGCGCCTGTCGATCCAACCGGACTTAAGCCGGGGGATTATGTGATTGGGCTCTCCAACTCGTTCTATGGCAATACCTGGCGCAAACAGATGGTGGAATCCTTCACGCAGGCAGCCGAAGAGGCAAAGACTGCCGGCTACATTAAGGATTATGAAATCCAGAACGGTGACCACACCGTCAACACGCAGATTGCGCAGATCAACTCGTTCATCCTCTCCGGCGTAGATGTCATCTGCCTCCTCGCGGCTTCGTCAACCGCGCTGAACGACGTCATTCAGCAGGCAATGGATCAGGGAATCACGATCGTTGCGTTTGACTCCATCATCGATCTTGCAGGCGCATATACCATGGACTACGACTGGGTAGACATGGGCGAGCGCAAGACGCAGTTCGTCATGGATCAGATTGGTGGCAAGGGTAATGTGATCATCGTCCGCGGCGTCTCCGGTGCTGCTCCCGATGAAGGCATCTATAAGGGCATTCGCAATGTGCTCGATACCTATACCGATGTGAAGATTGCCGCGGAAGTCATCGGCCAAGCGGATGCGACTGTTACGCAGGAAGCCCTGCTGAACATCCTCTCTTCGCTACCCAAGATTGACGCAGTCATCACGCACTGCGGTGCGGACTCCATGGGCGCGGTCAATGCCTTTGAATCTATGGGTCTCGACGTGCCGCTAATCATTGGCGACAACACCGCGGAATTCATGGCTTGGTGGAATGCCAAGGCAGCCGAGGGATATGTGACCATGTCCGTCAACTCCACGCCGTCCTGCGGCTCCGGTGCTCTCTGGGTTGCGGTTGCGCTACTCAACGGCCTTGAAGTTCCGCAAAACATGTTCCTGCCGTTCATCTACATTAGCCAGGATCAGATCGGCGATTATTCAAACCTCGAAGCCGGTAAGATCGCGAGCCCCTACATGTCTTACGACTACGTTGTGGAAAACATCCTGAAATAACCGTTTCCTCCTACTATATGCCAATGAGCTGATTGGCCGCCGTCTGTTTCGGCAGGCGGCGGCCAATTGAAATTCCTGTCAACTGCAAAGTAGGCTCGTCTTCTGATAGCCGGCAATGCTGATGCTAGCTTTCTATGCGAAAAACGAAGCGCTATCCGTAACACGTTATTCCGACACGAGCGAGCCATGATGAAACTGTCGATTGAGGTGAATCATTTGAACACGGAAACGAACAGGTCTTACGAAGGAACTCCAACTACAGCGCCGCTAGTGCGGGCAGAAGGGTTTCGCGTTGTCTACTATCCAACCGTTGCGGTGAATCGTGTTAGCATGGCAATTCCGCGCGGATCGATAGTTGCTTTGATCGGCGCAAACGGCGCCGGCAAGAGTACGATGATTAAGGCGCTCTCCGGCATTGTCCGCTGTGATGAGGGTGACCTTTATTTTGATGATAACAAGGTGGATCTGCAACATTACAGCCCGAGCATGGCGCGTGCTTTAGGTATCCGCGTTGTGCATCAGGAGTTATCGCTTTGCAAGAACCTGACGGTATATGAGAACTTTTTCATTGAGCAGGCGCAGATCGTTAAAAAAACCTTTGGCTGGCGTAAACAGGCAAAAGAACTTGCAAAGGCCGCGTTGGATAACGTGTTCCCCGGGAATGGAATCGATGTTGCCGCCGGGCTGAATGACTTAAGCATTGCGCAGCAGCAGATGGTTGAGATTGCGCGCGCGACGAGTGATCAGAATATGCGCTTGCTGATTTTAGACGAACCAACGTCATCTCTTCCGATCGAGCAGACGCTGCAGCTGCAGCAGTATCTGACGAAGACTGCTCGCGAGGGGATGACGTATATCTACATTTCGCATCGTCTCAAGGAGATCATGTCAATTGCGGATTCGGTCTTCATCATGCAAAACGGAAACGAGAAATGGCGTGGCGGCGTTCACGAAACCAGCGAAGAGCACATGCTCAAGATGATGGTGGAGGGAATGGAAGGTGCTGGCACGCTGGAAGCTCAATCTGAGCGGCCGGAGCATAATTCCGAAATCGGAGTGCATTGTGAATGCTATAACACTGCCACCTTGCACAATATCAACTTCCACGCCAATGGCGGCCAAATCCTTGGGCTTACTGGCCTAGAAGGAAACGGGCAGCTGGATCTTCTTCAGGAGATTTTTCGCTGCGGTGGGAAAAAGCGCAATAAGGCGGGCATACAGATACAGGGCAGGGTTGCATATGTTGCGGGCGATAGAAAGAAAGAGGGGATTTTCCCGCTTTGGTCAATTCTTGACAATCAGGCGATTACGAAAGCCGCCAATACGAACCTATTTCGTTATCTGAGCCGGGAATGGTTACAAAACTCCGTACAGTATTGGTACGATAAGCTACATATCAAGAGCAACGGAACCTCCGCGGGCATCACAAGCCTCTCCGGCGGGAATCAGCAGAAGGTGCTCATTGCGCGTGCGCTGGTTGCGGATGCAAACATCATTCTGCTGGACGACCCGACGCGCGGTGTCGATCAGCCGACGAAAAACGCGCTATACACGCTGTTTCGCGAAGCTGCAACCAGCGGTAAACTCGTCATCTGGCGCACATCCGACGACGCGGAACTGCGCTACTGCACGGATCTATTGGTGCTCAACAGTGGTCATATTGTTGGAAAATTTGACAACACCAACATCAGCCATGAAACCATCATTTCTCTCTCGTTTGAGAGTAATAATGAAAAGTGCGAGAAGATCGAGGTCAAGCGAAAGCGTCTACGCGCGCCGCTGTTTACATTTGCTCTGATTGCTCTTCTCGTTATTTATGCCATCTGCTCTTTTCAGGCGCCGTTGCTGCTTAGCAAATATGGGCTCCAACTCATGGTGGTTGGTTTCGCGTCGCTTGCGCTCTGTGCGCTAGGCCAGACGTTTATCATTGGGTTGGGGCATGTGGACCTCGGCGTTGGCGCTTTTTGCGGACTGGTAAACGTAATATGCTGTACGACACTGTATGATAAGCCAATTCTCGGCACGATCTTTTTGCTCAGCGCGTTTCTTGCCTATCCGCTGATGGGGTATATCATCCACAAACGAAGGGTTCCGGCAATCATCGTAACGCTCGGCATGTCATTTATCTGGTATGGTCTGGCGCTTTCACTGCAATCCATGCCTGGCGGCACATGCCCCACATGGATCAGGACGGTATTTTATACAAAGACACCGGTGGCCAACACGTTGTTTATCTGGCTCATTGCGTTTATCATTATTGCAATTGTGTTTTACCGCTCTCGTTATGGAACGGTGCTGCGCGGATTTGGCAATAACGAAACTGCGATGGTCAATTCCGGCTGGAGCCGCGCAAAAGCCTATATGTCTGTTTATGCGTTGGCCGGCGCTTTCACATTCATGGCGGGCATCATGACTTCGTCCATCAACAACGCGTCTGATCCAGCAGCGTCCGGGTCCTATACTGTACTCTCTGTTGCTGCGGTCATCATCGGCGGCGGATACTTCGCTGGTGGGGTGGTGACGTTGTTTGGCGCGGTCTGCGGCGCGGCAACCCTGACGATGATTGGCGTGCTGCTGGGGCTGCTCAAGGTCAGCACAGACTTTACAGCATCGATACAGGGACTGGTACTCATTCTGATTCTGTCCCTGCGGCTCTTGAAACGGAAGGAGGGAAGGGTATGAAGAACGTAAAGGCAAAGGCGTTTTTCAGCCGGAATGGAAGCTGGATTCTCGCTATGCTGGGCAGCATCGTGCTTTGGATTCTGATGGGTCTCTCCGGCAACGGCATTACGATTCGGTCGCTGATCGACAACGCATATACGGCATCGTTCCTAGCGATAGCGGGGCTTGCGCAAATGCTGGTTGTTACGACCGGACGCGGCGCGATCGACCTCTCCATTCCGGGTATGATCACGCTCGGCGCGTATGTGAGCATGGGCGTTTGCAACGGCAGCAATGTCATGATCATTCCTGCTATTCTTCTTGTCATTCTGCTGGGAATCCTTGTAGGGTTGCTTAACAGTTCCATGGTCATCTTCCTCGGGATTCCGGCGATTATCGCAACAATGGCAATGAACTACATCATTGTGACTGGAACCATGCTCATCAACAATACATTCAACGTGTTTACCATTCCTTCTATTCTCAAGGCGATTGTGCAGACACGCGTGATGGGAATCCCCGTCATCATCGGCATCGTAGTCATTCTAGCCTTGCTGATTCATTTTTTGCTCAGTGCGACATCTTATGGCAAATCTCTGCTTGCAATGGGACAGAATCTGGAAGCTGCGCGTCTGGCGAGCGTCAAGGTAATCAAGATTGAAGTGCTCACCTATGTATTTGCGTCTGTATTTGCGGGAATCGCGGGCGCGTTGATCTCGGCGCGTGTGTCGGGAGCTTATCTCGGCATGGGGGATAACTATCAGATGGAGAGCATCGCTTGTATCGTCATCGGCGGCACGCTGATGTCCGGCGGGCGGGCAAATGCATTTGGAACGCTGGTCGGCTCGCTGTTTCTCTATCTTACGATCTCCAGTATGCAGTTGATGGGCGCGGATGCGGGCATACAGAGCGTGGTAAAAGGTGCACTCATCATCGCCCTCTTGCTTGTTGGCGCGTCAGAAAACGGCGAGCAGCGTGATTCGAGGCGGCATAAATTTGAGGCGGAGCAAGCATAAGCATTCGTAAGGAGAATCAAAGCAAAGGAGTAAACCGTAATGATCATCGACGCCCATGTGCATCTTGGCGAGGACAGTGTCTTTGACGAAACCATAACGGAAGAGGAACTCACGGCTTATTACGATGAGTTTCAGATCGATGGCGGGATCATTCAGCCGTTCATTCCGAGACCGTATATCTCCGAGCACGTGAAAGTTCACGACCGTATTGCGGCATATTGCAAACAGGCGGCGCCTAAGAAAAAATTCTTCGGCATGGCATCCATCAACCCGCACTTTTTTCCTGATGATTACGACGCGGAGGCGGAACGATGCGTCAAAAAGCTAGGGTTTGTTGCGATAAAGATTACGCCGATTGCGCATGCCTGCCATCCTTCCTCAAAGGACGCCTATCACGTATACGAAGTATGCCGTGCGCTCAAGGTTCCGCTGATGATCCACACTGGGAACGGAATCCCATTTGCCGACCCAACAAGTGTGTACCGCGGCGCAAAGGATCATCCGGATGTGACGGTCATACTTGCGCATGCAGGATCGGAATCCTTCAACCAACAAGCGCGGCTGCTTGCGCTCGCGCTCGATAATGTTTTTCTTGAACCAAGCTGGTGCGGTACCAATGCTGTGAAGCACATGATTGAAGAAGTGGGATGTGAAAAAATCCTGTTT
>JAUYTF010000373.1 GCA_030695285.1 Eubacteriales bacterium
GCAACCATTCTGGAGGCGGCGCACGCTGCTGGCGTTCGCATCCCCACGTTGTGCTATTTGCGTAAGATCAACGCGATTGCGGCCTGCCGCGTCTGCCTCGTGCAGGCGACCGGCGTGCGCGGCCACGCGGCGGCCTGCGTACAGCAGGTGGCAGACGGTATGGATATTCAGACCAACACGCCAGAACTGCGCCAAGCAAGAAAGACCACGCTGGAACTCATTCTGAGCAACCACCGTATGGACTGCCTCAGCTGCGATCGCAGCCCGGATTGCGAACTACAGGCGCTTGCCCACGAGTACGGCGTAGATCAGTACAAATACATGGGCAGTGAGGATCTCAAGCCCCAGTATGAGCGTAGCGCGCCGCACCTTGTGCGCGACAACAGTAAGTGCATCCTCTGCCGCCGCTGCGTCGCGGTCTGCGGACAGAATCAGCACGTCGCCGTCATCGGGACCAACGAGCGCGGGTTTGACACACACGTTGGCAGCGCGTTTGATATGCCGCTCAACGAAACGCCCTGCATCAACTGCGGCCAGTGCATCTCCGTCTGCCCGACGGGTGCGCTGTCTGAGCGCGACGACACCCACGTTGTCTGGGACGCGCTTGCAGACAAGACCAAGCACGTCATCGTCGCCCCCGCGCCTTCCGTTCGCGTTCAGCTTGGCGAATGCTTCGGCATGCCCATCGGCACCAATGTGCAGGGCAAGCTTGCGGCAGCGCTCCGCAGACTCGGCTTTGACAAGGTGTTCGACGTGGACTTTGCCGCGGATGTCACCATCATGGAAGAGGGCACCGAACTGCTCCATCGCCTGCAAAACGGCGGCAAGCTGCCGATGATCACCTCCTGCTCCCCGGGCTGGGTCAAGTTCTGCGAATACTATTTCCCGGATATGATCGAGAACCTCAGTAGCTGCAAAAGCCCGCAGCAGATGTTCGGCGCGCTGGTGAAGACCTATTACGCCGAAAAGATGGGCATTGATCCAAAAGACCTGTTCGTCGTGTCCATCATGCCCTGCACCGCGAAAAAATTCGAGTGCACGCGTGACAATCAGGCCGCGGCGGGCGTGCCGGATGTTGACATCTCGCTCACCACACGCGAGCTCGCGAACATGATCAAGCGCTCCGGCATTCGCTTCACCGAGCTGGCGGACGAGGATTTCGATCCCATGCTGGGCGTTGCGTCGGGAGCTGGCCACATCTTCGGCGCAACCGGCGGCGTCATGGAAGCGGC
>JAUYTF010000229.1 GCA_030695285.1 Eubacteriales bacterium
CCGCCATATGCTCGGCTTCCTGCGGATAGTCGAACATCTGCGCTTGCTCGCCGTTTAAGGTGACGAGCACGTTGATGTCCTCCGCGTTGCCTTCCATATAGTCCACCAGGCGGTTGAAGGAGGTGACCAGATCGACGTTGCTCACCCCCATCTTTGGGCCGACAGCGAGCTTGGTGAACTCGTTGTTGACAAACGTTTCGTCATTGACGACGAATCCGATCGACGTAAACACCACGATCAAAATCAGCAGGATGGCCGCAAGCGTCGCCATTCCGACGGAAATGAACTTTCTCATGAATTACACTCTCCCTAAAGCATACAGTTTATGAAACCAGTTTTCTGTTTCTTATCTATTTCACGCGATCGACGCGCAGCGCTATTATAGCATAACGCGTATCCCTCTGCAGAAAAATGCGCATTCCTTCGCAAAAATGCCGCAAAATCGGCATAAACGACAGCATCCCGAGGATTATACCACAGCAGCATACGGCAAAACAGACACACGCCGCTTCTGGTTTTGTTTTTCAGGTCACAAGCAGCGCGAAAAGCTTGCCAGCGGTGAGAATCTACGGTAGAATGAAAAAAATGGTGTTGAATATCGGCAGCGCTCGTTCTTCAAACAAAATACTGTAAACAGCCGAAATTGAATATCGGCAGTGCTCGTTCTTCAAACAAAACACTGTAAACAGCCGGAATTGAATATCGGCAGTGCTCGTTCTTCAAACAAAATTGCGATGATCAAAAAAACAGCGTGCTTGTCAGCGCGCGGAAACGAGGCAAAACATGAGCTTTCGAATTTTCACCGACGCGACCAGCGACCTGCCCCAGAAGTTTGCACAGCAACTAAATGTCACCATCCTCCCGATGGGCTTTACCATGGAGGAAAAAGAGTATTTCTATGTGCCCGGCAATTCGGATATGCCGATTGAAACGTTCTACGAGAAGATGCGTGCGGGCATCGGCGCGATCACCGCGCAAGTCAACGCGTATACGTTCGTTGAGGCGTTTGAGCCGGTGCTGCAAGCCGGCGAGGACGTGCTCTACATCGGTCTATCCTCCAAGCTCTCCGGCACGGTGCAGTCCGCCTTCAGCGCGGCGGAGGAACTCACCGCAAAATACCCTTCGCGAAAGGTGATCGTCATCGATTCCTACTGCGCTTCCCTCGGAGAAGGGCTTCTCGTCTACTATGCCGCGCGCAAGCATGACATGGGACTGGAAGATCTCGCCAAGTGGGTGGAGGACAACAAGCTGCGCTTCGTACACTGGTTTACGGTGGACGACCTGGTCTATCTCAAACGCGGCGGGCGCATCAGCGGCGCGACTGCCGCCATCGCCACCATCCTCAACATCAAGCCCGTCATGCACGTGGACAACGAAGGCTACCTCGTCGCGGTGGAAAAGGTGCAGGGCAGAAAGAAATCCCTGCGCGCGCTGTTTGACCGCATGGATAAAACGGTGGATGCGGCAGCGACGGACACGGTGTTCCTTGGCCACTGCGACTCGCCTACGGATGCCGAATATGTAGCCAGTCTCATCCGCGAGAAATATCCGGATATGATCATCCATATCGACGCCATCGGCACGAGCATCGGTGCGCACTCCGGCCCCGGCACCATCGCGCTGTTCTTTATTGGCAGCGAGCGGTAAAGAAAGGCGGGGATCGGGTTTTGCCCGCGTTCGTGTTCAGACAACGGAATCATCGATCAGCGGGTGGGGCTTCCTGCCCGCTTTCTGTTTCCGGCACGGTATCGTTTGATTTCGAATAGAGATTCGTTTGTTGCGCAAACTCCTGTGCTTGAAAACAGGCGTCTTTCAGACTAAAATGAAAACACATCTCATCTGATGCCGCGTATCTGCCTTCACGGTTCAGGTCGCGCCGCGGCGCACGGAGGAAGCATGGAACCCATCTACATCACAGGACACCGCAATCCGGACACGGACTCCATCGTCGCCGCTATCTCCTACGCCATGCTCAAAAACGCGCTGGGAGAGCGCGCCTACGTTGCCGCGCGCATCGGCGAGCTGAGCGACCAAACCGAGACTCTGCTGCAGAGATTTGACTTTCCTGCGCCGAAACTCCTGCGCAACGTGCGTACGCAGGTTTCGGATCTCGACTTTGATCAGCCGCCCATCCTCTCCGCTGCCGTCAGTGTGTTCCACGCTTGGCAAACCATGGAGACGGATACCGCCGGGGTGCCTACCCTGCCCGTGACGGATGAAGAGGGCCGGCTCTACGGCATGCTGGCTCCCGAAGAGATCGCGGGTTATGACATGCGGTTTGTCACGAGCAGCAGAATCGAAGGAATTCCGCTCTTCAACCTGCTCGCCTGCCTTGACGGACGGCTTGTCCGCGCAAACGCGGAGCAGTCCATGCTCACCGGGTCGCTCGTGATCACCCTGCCGACGCACACAGGATTGCCGGAAATTACCAGCGACAGCGTCGTAATCTGCGGCAACCAGCCGGACGTCATCCGTCATGCGCTGGCGCAGCGCGCCGCAGCACTGATCGTCTGCGAAAGCGAAGTAGCGAACGACCTGATCTCTGGTTCTAAGGAGAGCTGCATCATCTCCACGCCGTTTGACGCATACACCGCATCCCGCCTGGTGATACTCGCCGTGCCGGTTTCTCGCATCTGCCGCAGAGAGAACCTCGTGTCCTTTCATTTGACGGACTATCTCGACGATGTGCGGGAAGCCACCTTAAAATCGCGCTTTCGGAGCTATCCAGTGCTCGATCATAACGACCGCGTAGTCGGGACGCTCTCTCGCTTTCACCTGCTACGCCCCAAGCGAAAGCGCGTGGTTCTGGTGGATCACAACGAGCGAAATCAGTCCATCCCCGGGCTCGAGCAGGCGGAGATTCTCGAGATCATCGACCATCACCGCCTTGCGGAAGTGGAGACCGACGCGCCGGTCTATGTGCGAAACGAGCCCGTCGGCAGCACCTGCACCATCATCACGAGCATGTTTTTTGAGCGCGGTGTCATGCCCAGCAAAAAGCTTGCGGGTTTGCTCGCTGCCGCTATCGTCGCAGACACCATCGTGTTCAAATCGCCCACCAGCACGCCTGTCGACCACACGATGGCAGAGCGTATGGCAAAGATTGCCGGGCTTTCTTTGGAGGCGCTGGGGCAGGATATTTTCTCTGTTTCCCCGGCAAAAGAGCACGACCTTCATACGCTCTTTTTTGCGGATTTCAAGCAGTTTCAAATCGCGGGGCATTCGATCGGTATTTCACAGATCACGTCGCTGGATACCGATGCGCTTCTGCAGGAGAAAGCGGATTTTATCTCACTCATGGAACACGAGACCGTGCAGCATCATTATGATATGATGTTGCTGATGCTCACCGATGTGCTCAAGGAGGGTACCCTGCTCATCGCCGTGGGCGACCTTGACTCTGTGGAGCACGCATTGAACGTCTCCTTTCAGGAGCATGCGGCTTTCCTGCCGGGGGTCATCTCGCGCAAGAAGCAGATCGTTCCCGCGCTCTCGCTCCTCTGGGGCTAAACTGCGCGCGCAACATGTCAGGCGCACCCGGTAAGCCATCGGCAGAATCAAACACACAGGAGGTAGAGATCATGCAACTGACCATAGACGGCATTGTCACGGAAGTCGTCGCCGGCGAGCGCCTTTTGGACATCGTCCGCCGCCTCGGCCTTGACAGCGCGGACTTAAAGACGCGCCCGATCGCGGCAAACATCGCGGGGGAAACCTTTACGCTCAACTATATCCCCCTGCGCGAAGAGAGCACCCCCGGCGTTCAGCAGGGGACGCTTCGCCGCGCCATGCGCGCGGCAAACGGTATCGTCTCGCTGCTGCGCTACGACAGCGCACGCGGCAACCGCGTCTATGAACGCACGATGCTGTTTGTTTTCCTGCTCGTCATGCGAAAGCTCTACCCCAAGACGCGGGTGCGCATCAACTATGCGGTCGGCGCGGGCCTCTTTGCCAGAGTCGGCGAGGGGATGCGGCTAAGCCAGCAGGAAATCGACCGGATCAAGAAGACCATGCGCGAGATCGTGGATGCAGACCTGACGCTTGAGCGCAAACGGATCGACATCGACGACGCCATCGACTTCTTCTCCGCCGACGGACAGGAAGACAAGGTTCGCCTCTTGAAATACCGCCAGTTCTCTTTTTTCGACGTATACCGACAGGATGACTACCTGGACTACTTCTACGGCGAGATGGCGCCGAGCACGGGATATGCCGCGGTCTTCGATCTGCAGGCGCAAAGGGGCGGCCTGCTGCTTTTGCGCCCCTCGGCCGAAAACCCGAACAAGCCCGCCAAGCACGTTTCCCTGCCGCGGCTCTCCGGCGTGTTCTCCGAGAACGAGGAGTGGGGCAGGCTCATGCATTGCACCGTGGTTGCCGACCTCAACGACATGGTGCTCAACGGCGAGGTGCGCACGCTGATTCGCGTCAACGAGGCGCTGCATGAAAAACGATTTGCGCAGCTGGCGGACGAGATCATCCAGCGCGGCGCGCGCGCGATTCTGATCGCCGGGCCTTCCAGCAGCGGCAAGACCACGAGCGCAAACAGGCTCTGCACGCAGCTACGCGTGCACGGCAAAACGCCCGTGCTGGTGTCGCTGGACAACTACTATCTCAACCGTGAGCAGCTCAAGCCCGGGCCGGACGGAACCGTGGATCTCGAGGATATCGCAACCATCGATGTGCCGCAGTTCCAGGCGGACCTCACCCGCCTGCTCAGGGGCGAGGAGGTAGAGTTGCCGAAATTTGACTTCATCCATCAAAAACGCAGCCTGACCGGCCATAAGCTGCGTATTGACGAAAGCACGCCGCTTGTCATCGAGGGCATCCACGGCCTGAACCCGCAGCTGCTGCCTGACGCGGTGGATCATACGCTGATGTTCCGGCTTTATGTCTCAGCGCTGACCACGCTAAACCTTGACGACCACAACCGCGTGCCCACCACATATCTGCGCCTTCTTCGGCGCATGGTGCGTGATCACGAGACGCGCGGCGCCTCGGTCGAGCGCACGCTCTCCATGTGGGACAGTGTGCGCGCGGGCGAAGAAAAATGGATCTTCCCATATCAGGAAGATGCGGACGCCATATTCAACACCACGCTCATCTATGAGCCCGCCGTACTGAAAAAACATATTTTCCCGCTCTTGAGTGCGGTGCGGCCGGAGAGCATCTATTATGACGAGGCGCGCTCCATCGTCAAGTTTCTGAATTATTTCGTCGAGGCCGATGTCGAGGACGAAATTCCGCCCACGTCAATCCTGCGCGAATTCGTCGGCGGCAATACTTTTTACCGCTGAGCTCCCCACGCCTTCTTTGCACATGTGCGCCTCCCGGACGGATGTAGGTTCCGCGGGCAGCGTTTCTGAGCGCGATTGTTTATATTAATTGAGAAAGAATACCCCGTTTTGCCAAAATATATATACAAATTTCACAGAAAGTCGGCGATTTCGTAACAATCTAGTTAAGAAAGAGAAAACGATTCATACGCTTGTTGACTTTGCGATGCTACATTCGTATGATGGTATCAGTCCATGAAACTCCCGTTTCATCCGAATTCGGTGCTCCGATCAATTAGGAGGAATAACAAATGAAGAAAAACTTACTGCACAAAGCGGCAGCCGTGCTCACGATGCTCGTGCTCGCCCTGGTTATCACCGGTGTGCCCGGCACAGCGTTGGCCGCCATCACCGGCGTCACCATCACGCCGGGCGCCGGTCAGAGCTACACCATTCCCGTCGGCGGAACGGTCGATCTCACCGCCGTCGTAGCCGGTACGCCGGACGGCACCGTGACCTACAGCTGGGCACAAAGCAGCCTAACCAACGTTTCGCTGAGCGCAGTGTCCGGCGCGACCACCACGGTCACCGGTCTTGTTCCCGGAACATCCACCACAGTCACCGTGACTGCGACGGATGATGTCGGTCCAGTCAGTGTTTCAAACACCGTGACAATCACCGTCACCGCGATGACGATCAGCAATTCGACGCTCTCGCTCAACGGTGGCGCCACCCAGACGCTGACGGTCGGCAACGTCTCCTCCAGCAGCACGACCGGCTGGGTTTCTAACAATCTCAACGTGGCGACGGTCAACGCCACGACCGGCCTCGTCACCGCAGTCGGCGGCGGCACGGCGACCATTACGGCGACAAACACGCCCCTCAGCGGCGACGTTCAGACCCGTACCTGCACGGTAACGGTCTCGCCGATCATCACCATGACGCCTTCCACGCAGAACATCACCTCGGCGAGCACCGCGGGTTCCATTCAGCTTAGGGTGGAGTACGGCGGAGACCTGATCACCAGCGCTTCCACCGTGGCATGGGGCAACAGTAACGCTACAGCAGGCTCTCTGACCGTAGCACCCACGACGTTTACCGTCGACGGCAGCGCGCTGACCTGCACGGCGACATTCCTCTCCAACTCCACCGGCGTAAACGCGACCAGCACCGTGACTGCAACGATTGCAGGCGCAGGTTCCTATACCGCAGCGAGAACCGCCACGGTCAATGTCCGCACCTCACGCTACCTCACCCTCGAAGGCAACACCGCGCTGAGTAACACCAACCGTTATGGCGACTATACGCTCACGCTGCGCGAAGCCAACGGCGATATCGTAAACGACAGCACGAGTTCGGCGCACTGGAGCTGGTCTTCCTCTTATCTGTCCCTCTCAAACGCGGCGCTAAACTCCAGCCGCGGAAGCATGATAAACGGACAGGCGAGAATTCAGCTATACGCGCGTTATAACACCCCCTCAAGCGGCACGCGCCTCTATGCCTGGATCAACAACGACTCCAACAACCGCGTTTACACCACCATCCATATCACCGGCTTGAGCTCGCTGCCGCAGACGGGTCAGGATATGACGCTGGTCTATATCTTAGGCGGCACGGCCGTGGCACTACTCGCCGCAGCGGGGGTATGGTATGGCATCCGTAAGAAACGCACCGCAGCATAAGCGGGGAGAGACGAGCGGACTGCCTTCCATCCGTGATTCGCATCACGACTCCTACAAAAAAAACCACCGTGAACTGCGCGCCATCCGTGCGCTTGGGCTCACCGCGATCTTTCTCGGCATCGTAGCCCTGGTTTTACTCGGAGTTAAGATGTTCGACGGTCAAGCAGCGGCACAAAACGCCAACGCATTGCTTGAGGCATATAAAGCGCAGGCGACCATTCAGCCGACCGCAACTTTACCAGCGTTGACGGAGACCGAAACGGAGGCGCCCATCGAAACGCCTGAGCCGCACGATGATGACTACGAGCAAACCGACTCGGATGCGGACGCTACCGCGGCAGGCGAAGCAAACCAGCATCTGGCGGACGACGGCTCTGTAACGAGTAGCTCCGAGTCAGGCGAGTATGTGCAGCCTGACGAACCGGAAGAGGTATCCGATCTGGATAAGATCATGGCAAGGATCATCAAGTCCACCGGCGAAGACGGCATGATCGGCATTCTGGAAATACCAGAATTCAATCAGGAGCTGCCCATCATCGGAAAATGGTCGTATGATCTCTTAAAGATATCGATCTGCCGTTACAAAGGGCCCGCCCCGAATGAAAAGGGTAACCTCGTGCTGATCGGTCACAATTATAAAAGCGGCGCACACTTTGGCAACCTAAAAAAGCTATCGGTGGGTAGCGAGCTCTTTCTCACGAATGCGAAAACAGGCGAGCGCGTAC
>JAUYTF010000230.1 GCA_030695285.1 Eubacteriales bacterium
AAAAAAACGCATCTCCGGTCTCCTCCGTCAACGATTCCGTTTGCGGAAATGCGACGCCTTCCAGCACAACCTGATTCCAAACCCTGATTGCTTCCATAACATTCTTGCTCGTATAAGCAGACAATAGCAATGACATGATTACCACCTGATCCATCCATGATACGCCGAAGGAATTCACTAGGAACCGCAAAATCTCAGAAAAAAACGCACCCTCATCCTGTGCGAATAAGAGTGCGTTTCGATGGCGGAGGGCCAGGGATTCGAACCCTGGGTCCCTTTCGGGACACGGCATTTCGAGTGCCGCACGATCGACCACTCTGACAACCCTCCGCGAATGCTCGCGCAAGTGATATTATACTGAAACCCGGATGAGATTGCAATGCTTTGGTAAAAAAATCAGATAAGAACGCGATGGTGTAACGCAGTCATTTCATGCCAGACGCCGCACTTCTCCTGATCGCGAAGTTGCGCACCTGAAAGCGAGTAAGGCCTACTGTTTGCCGCGATCTTACCCATAGAATAAAGGCTTGGAAAAGACGCTTTTACTTTTTCTTTAAGTTTCGAACCGCAAAGGCTACAAAGTCGCGCTCGGCTTTGCTGAACACCAGCTCTTTGGGATAGACCAGGTAGATATCCCGATAGGCGCCTTCCGCGTCCAAATCAAACACTAGCAAATCGCCGCTGCTTTCATATTTCTTTGCTGCCATCTCAGAAACGACGGCTACACCCAGTCCGCTGACAACCGAGCTTTTCACGGCGTCCGCCTGATTCATCAGCGCAACAATGTGCAGCTTCCTGTCAGCCAGGCCGCTTTTGAGCAGATAGTTGTCAAACTCTTTCTTCGTTCCGGATGATTGGCTGCGCTCAATCATCGGCTCATCGAGCAGATCGCAGCCATAGAGCCCGCGGCGCTGCAGCTTTTGATATCTGCTGTTGTTGGGCGCGATCATGACGAGCTTATCCCGGCTGACCACGCGGTACTCAAACTCTTTTTTATTCAGCGACGTACCGCAGAAGCCGATGCGCGCGTTTTGATTGTGCAGCTGCTCATGAACAAAGGTGCTGTCCCCGTTGTATAACACGAAGCGGCACGACGGGTGCAGCTTTGCATAGTCTGCCATGAGCGCGGGTAACAGATACTCAAATGAGTCCGTCGATGCTGCTATGAAGAGCTCCTGCCTGTAGGACTCATTGGCAACCTCTTGTGACAAGGTTTTACACTGCTCGACGATTGCTTTCGCATAAGAATAGAGTTCTTTGCTCTGCTTTGTTGGGGTAACCTGCTTTTTTGCGTTTCGCACGAATAGCTGAATGCCCAGCGCATCTTCAAGCCCTTTGATATGCGCGCTGACCGTGCTCTGCGCCAATGAAAGTTCGATCGCAGTGCGCGAGAAGCTATTGGTCTCTGTAACCATTACGAAAACCTCTAGTTGTCGGATGCTGAAGTTGATCAATCGCGAAAATCCTTCTTTGAATCACTCTTTTATTATCGAAAAAACCGATTGCCTTTATTCTACAACGACTCGCGTTATTAAGCAAACGATTCTGATCAGAATCTACAGATTGTGTCGGTTTTTATATTTTGTGCGCCGTTTTTCAGATATGCTCCCGGAATGCTCCTTAGACTGAATGAACACTGTGTAAAGCAAAATCGAAGCGCCTGCTGAAACAAGCGCCTCGATATTTTACTTCAACACAATTGTGCGTAATTGCTAGAAGAGGGAGATCACCCAATCCAGCACGTTGTACTTATGGAATACCGCAACGGCTATCAAAGAGACCGTAGACATAATCTTAATGAAGATATCCAGACAGGGTCCAACCGTGTCCTTCAGCGGATCACCAACCGTATCGCCGACCACCGCGGCCGCATGCGCATCCGACCCTTTGCCTACGCCTTCGAGCCCGTCGGCCTCAATGTGCTTTTTGCCGTTGTCCCATGCGCCACCGGCATTTCCTGTCATAATGGCTAACATGATGGAGCAGATCGTTGAACCGATCAGCAACCCGCCAACGAACTCCGGTCCAAGCAGGAAACCGGACAGGACGGGCACAACGATGGCCATAAACGCAGGCGCTTTCATTTCGCTTAACGCGCCCTTGGATGAAATCTCGATGCAGGTCTTGTACTCCGGCAACTCTGTTCCAAGCCAGATGCCCGGAATCTCGCGGAACTGGCGG
>JAUYTF010000231.1 GCA_030695285.1 Eubacteriales bacterium
GAGGCGACGAGCTCGCTGGACTCCATCTCGGAGAACGCGATTCAAAACGCGCTGGAGTCCGTCATGGTGGGGCGCACGAGTATCGTGATCGCGCACCGGCTCTCGACCGTGCTCGCGGCGGATCGCATTCTCGTAATGAAAGACGGAGTCATTGCCGAGCAGGGCACGCATGAGGAACTGCTCGAGCAGGGCGGCGTCTACTGTGAGCTTTATGAAACGCAGTTTAAGCGTGTTTTAGAGCACGAGGCGGAGCAAAACGGAACAAAAGAGACTTTATAAAGCAAGCGATTCAGTATGAAACCAACCAGACGACAAACGCAAACGGACGGGAAAACCCGCCCGTTTGTTTGTTGATTGCATGACTTTACTGGATTGAATTTGAAATGCAGCCCAGCTTGACTAATATGCTTACTAAAATAGAATCGAAATAAGCTTTTGCATGTCCATTTAAGTAAACTATTATTTGAAGAGGATCGAAATGGACTCATAGAAGTCCCAGTCCACTTCCTTGCGTTCGGTGACGGCCTTATCAAGGTCGGCGGTGACGATTGCCGTACCCTGGAGCGCAACCATGTTGCCGTACTGCTCGGTGACGACAAGCTCGCCTGCTTTAAAGCCGTGGCGCGTGCCGAGCACGCGGTCGAAGCAGGAGGGGGAGCCTCCGCGCTGGATGTGTCCGAGCACGACCGAGCGGCACTCGAAATACTTGCGTTTCTCGTCGAGGGATGCGTCCGCGCGCATGGCTTTCTCGATGCGGTCGGCAAGCGTTTTCGCGATTTCTTTCTCAAGCAGCAGTTTGTTGCCAAAAGCGTCGATTCCTACGTTGTCCTGCGACTCGCCCTTGAGCTCAAAGCCTTCCGCGACCGCGATGATCGTGTGGCGCTGGCCCTTGACGTAGCGGGAGCGGATGATCTGCATGATCTCCTCAAAGGTCTTGGGGAATTCGGGGATGAGGATCAGGTTTGCGTCCGCCGCGAGGCCTGCCTGAACTGCGATCCAGCCGGTGTGGCGACCCATGCATTCCACGACGAAGCAGCGCGCATGCGAAGCCGCGGTGGTGTGCAGACGGTCGATGCAATCCATAGCGATGTTGCTCGCCGTGTCAAAACCGAAGGTGTAGTCGGTGCAGGAGAGGTCGTTATCGATGGTCTTGGGCACGCCGATCATCTTCATGCCCATCTTCGTGAGCTTGTTGGCAACGCCAAGCGTGTCGTCACCGCCGATGGCAACCATGCCCTCAAGGCCAAGGCTCTCGAGAGTTTTGCGGACGCGCTCGGGGCCGTTCTCTTCCTTCATGACGTTGGTGCGGCTGCTTTCGAGGATTGTGCCACCCTTGGTCTGAAGGCCTTCCACGTCTTTGAGGGAGAGCCAGCGACCTTCACCGGTCAGCGCGCCGCGCCAGCCAGCCGAAAAGCCGTATACTTCGATGCCCGCCGCTGTGCACTCTTCGACGACACCGCGGATAACCGCGTTGAGACCCGGGCAGTCGCCGCCACCCGTGAGAATACCAATTTTACGCATGTTGTTTACCTCCTAATTGAATCCTAATAAAAAATTCTTTGAATATCTTCAAGCATCCTATCAGGTGATCGCTGAAGGGATGGATTGAATCCGGAAACCAGTTAAGAATACGCGAATCTTTCAAATGGTTAGATGAAATCGTGAATCAGCCGAGAAGAATCGCAAGTTCTTGGTCAATCAATTCGCCGATCGCTTCGATGCTTTTGAGCCGATTTTGTTCCATGCAGGGGATGATGTGTATGCCCGGCATGCGGGAAGCGAATTCGATATACTTTTGCCTAGCGCGCTTTTGAATATCCGGCAGAGCTTCGTATATATCCGGCTGGTCGCCCACATAGTCCCGAAAGCCCTTTTTGCCTACGTTTTCACATGCGTTTTCGGGGTTCATGTCGAGCACGATGTGCGCATCTGCACGCGGTATGCGAAAATGCTCGTGTTCGAGCTCGATGACAAAATCAAGAAGGTCGGGTGTCCCCAAGTCGCGGTCGCGTACCGACTGATACACTGCGTTGCTGAGGATATAGCGGTTGATGAGCAGCACGTCCGCATCGGAATAGTCGAGATCGCGAAACGCCTCAAAGCGATCCAGCGCATACCAGAGCGCCATGCTTTTACCGTCCACTTCGTTGGCGCGCACGCCACCGCTGCCGGAGAGCAGCCGCCCGCATTCCGCGCCGAAGAAGGTATCATACATCGGGAACGAGAGCGTCTGAACGCGAAAACGCCCGCTTGCAACTAACCGCTCATAGAGCTGCTGCAGCTGGACGGTTTTTCCCGTTCCGTCGATGCCCTCGAACGCGACGATCTTCGTCATAGCGAGCCTTTCTGAATGCGCTCCATTGCCTCCAGCGTGTTTTCACGCGAGGCAAACGCTGTCATGCGAAAATAGCCTTCGCCAGCTGCGCCAAAGCCTTCGCCCGGCGTGCCGATGATGTGATAACGGCTCAGTAGTTCATCATAGAAACGCCAGCTGTCGCCATGCGGCACCTTGAGCCAGATATACGGCGCGTTGACACCGCCAAACACGGTATAGCCAGCCTTTTGCAGCCCTTCGCGGATGAGGCGCGCGTTTTCCATGTAGTCCGCGACCACGTTCATGATCTGCGCGTTGCCCTCAAGGCTATAGGCCGCCGCTGC
>JAUYTF010000236.1 GCA_030695285.1 Eubacteriales bacterium
GCAGCGGATCGTCGGGATATTCCCCGCTTTCCACCCAGCCGCCGATGAGATTCGTCAGCACGCGCCGAAAGTATTCATGCCGCGCAAACGAGAGAAAGCTGCGGCTGTCCGTCGTCATGCCTAAAAAACGCCCGAACAGCCCCTGTGTCGCCAGCAGGCGCATCTGCTCGATCATGCCGTCGCGATGGTCGTTGATCCACCATGCAGAACCGACCTGAATATTACTCGGGTAACTGCTGTTCTGAAAATCCCCCGCAAGCGACATCAGCGCGAGATTATCTTTATGGTTCAATCCAAAGAGAACCGTCTTTGGCAGTTCACCGCTTGTGTTCAACTCGTCTAAAAACGCACCCAGCGCATCTGCGAGCGGATGATCGGAAACAGAGTCAAACCCCGCATCCCGCCCGCATAGCGCCGTCATGCGCTTATTTCGCGCGCGAACGGGGCCAATGTGCAGCTCCATCACCCAATTGCGCCGCGCATACTCGCCCGCAAGCCAGCGCAGCAGCGCTGTCAGGTATTGGTCGGTCGCTTCTGCGGATACCGTTCCGCCTGATAAAGCGCGGGAGAATATCGCCTCGATCTCCCGATCGTCTGCCGGTGCAAAGGGAAACCGCTCCATACCAAAATCGCTCGCAACACATCCAGCCGCAGCAAACGCATCCATGCGCAGGCTGAGCGCCTGTTTCAGCGTTGAAAAGCTCGAAGTTTCTACGCCTGAGACGGATGAGAGCCTTTGCAGATACGCCCGCCAATCGCTGCCACGCCAGAGCTCGCCCGCCTTTTCCGGCCGGAACGCAGGCAAAACCTTCACTGGGAACTCAGATTCGTTCGCGAGCTTCCGGTGCCAGATCAAATCATCCGCCGGATCCTCCGTGGTGCAGAGCGCGGTGACCCGCGCGCGCAACAACAGCTCGCGCGGAGAAAAGCCGCCCTGCGCTATTTTATCGTTCGCCTTTTTCCAAATCTCAACCGCCGTATGGATGGATAACGGCGCACAAATGTCAAAATACCGCCGCAACTCCATGTGGCTCCAGTGGTAGAGCGGGTTCCCGATGGCGTATGGGAGCGTTTCGGCATAGGCGCAAAACTTGTCATAGTCCGGCGCGTCTCCCGTGATGAGCCGTTCCTCAACGCCGTTTGCGCGCATAAGCCGCCACTTATAGTGATCCGCGCCCAGCCAAAGCTGCGCGATATTCTCCGCAGGTTTGTTTTCGAAGATTTCTTTTGCACTTAAATGATTATGATAATCCACAATTGGCTGGCGCGATGCGACCTCGTCATATAATCGCCGCGCTGTATCGTTATGAAGAAAAAAGTTCTCACCAATGAATGATTTCACAAGCTACCTCCTTCTCGCTCAAAGCGCGCGCGGTCGATCCATAACCCCAATGCCGGGTTCGGAATGAAAAAGATCTCTTCGCCGCTTGGCAGGGTGTTATAGCCGTATTGCAACGTATTCGGATCATAGCGCCGCAGCTGCTCGCTGATATCCGCCGAGGCATAGCCAACGCGCTCTATTTGCGCGCACATTTCATCCGACACCGCGTAGGTGACTCTAAAGCGCCCGTCGCTGGAGCCGTGAATCAGGTGCGCGGCAGCGCTGCGGTTTTCGCGCAGGTCTGCGCATGCCGGGTCTTGCAATAGCTCCAGCACCTGTTTTCTCCCGCAATAACCATATTTGCGTATCAACGCATCCACCTGCCTATCCTCGCCAAAAATCTCCACGCCTGGCGCGAGAATGAGCAGTTCGCCATCGTCGGCCACCGCCATGCGCGTGCGGTAGATCGCCTTGTTGCCAAGCCATGTGCTGTGGAACTCATTTGGATCGAGATAGACCACGCATTTTTGAATACCGCGCGGCACAAAGTCGATATTCTTATGCTGAGACAGCGCAACCGCCGCCGTGAGCGCGTCCCGCTCCCGCCCGCAAAAGAGGCCGTGCGTCAGCGTCTTTCCCTCCGGTGCGGTGGTGACAGTCAGCAGGAAGAGAATCGGACGCTTGCAAAAAAAACGCTCCAACGCATAGTCAAACACTTTACGCACGGGCGAATAGTCCCGCCCCATCACGCGCTCCATGCCGTAGATCGCGCCGAGCATATGTGATTTGTTGATCATCTCAGCGCCGCCCGCGCCGATAAACACGTTCTTTGCGTGGTTTGCCATGCCGATAACCTCGTGCGGCACCACCTGCCCCGGCGAGAGGATGAGATCATACGACTCGTCCATGAGCATGCGGTTGACTTCTACGGCGATGGGTTCCGTCCAGAGCCCATCTGTGAAAGCACCCATCACCCCACCCGGCACCTCGCCGATTTTGACCACGTCCGTGCGCCAGTTATGCGCAAAAAAGCGTTCAAACGGAATCTCGCCGAACATATCGTTTGCTTCCGCCCGTGTCATGGCGCGGTGTGTGCCGAGCGTCGGCAAAATATCCACCACTAAGCCTTGTCCTGTATAGTATTCGAAACAGACACGCGTCAGAAACCCGGCTTTGCTGTGGAAACGCGAGAAATCCGGTGGCAGAATGAGCACCTTTTTCGCCGGATGTTTCGAAAGCAGCACGAGAAGACCCGCACGCAGTTCGTCGTCGGACAATCCCGCTTCATCTTTTGCGCGAAGGCACAATTCCATGATTCTTATACTCCCGAATAGGCAGAAAATCCGCCGTCTATGGCGAGCACCGTGCCGGTTACAAAGCTCGAGGCGTTGTCATCGAGCAGAAAGAGCAGCGAGCCTAACAGTTCTTCTGCCTCGCCAAATCGCCCCATCGGCGTGTTTTTAAGTATCTTCATCGCGCGCGGGGTCGGTGTTCCGTCTTCGTTCCAGAGGAGCTTTGCGTTCTGCCCCGTCGAAAAAAAGCCGGGCGCAAGCGCGTTGACGCGGATTCCGCTCTGCGAAAAATAGACCGCAAGCCAGCGTGTGAAATTTGAAACCGCCGCCTTTGCCGCCGAATACGCCGGAATCTTGGTCAAGGGCGTAAAGGCATTCATCGAGGAAATGTTCACGATGTTGCCCTTGCCGCGCTCGGCCATATCGCGCGCAAACACCTGCGTGGGCAGCAGCGTACCCGTTAAATTCAACCCGAACACGAGGTCAAACCCCGCAGGTTCCAGGTCAAAGAAGCTCTTCTTCCCTTCACCGATGGATTCGATGCGATCAAAAAACTCGTCGTCCGTGGTCGCCGTCGGTTTGTTGCCGCCCGCGCCGTTGAGAAGAAAATCGCACGGACCATACGTTGAAAGCATGTCCTCGTGCGCACGCATCAAGTTCTCCGCATCCGTCACGTCCGCAACGACCCCCAGCACTTCGCCGCCTGCCTCGCGAATTTCCCGCTCCAGCGCGCGCACTTTTACTTCGGTATGATCGAGAACGACCATCTTCGCGCCGCACTGCGCCAGCGCTTTTGCAAACAGTCTGCAAAGCACGCCAGCCGCACCCGTAATCACAATCACTTTATCCGAAAAGTCCGGCTTGTATGGCAGATTCATAGCGCTCCTTATACGGTATAGGTCGAGGCTGCGGTGTCTCCGCCCTCGCCCGTCCAGTTGGTATGGTGAAACTCCCCGCGCGGGCGGTCGAGCCGCTCGTAGGTATGCGCGCCGAAGTAGTCCCGCTGCGCCTGCAAGAGGTTTGCGGGCAGGCGCTCGCTCGTGCAGCCGTCAAAATAGCTCAGCGCCGCGCTCATTGCGGGAACTGGAATGCCATAGAGCACCGCCGCCGAGACGACCTTTCGCCAGGCGGATGTGCAGGATTTTAAGATGTTTACAAAATACGGGTCGAGCAGAAGGTTGGGCAACAGAGGATCGCGGTCAAACGCTTCCTTGATTTTTCCCAGAAACGCGGAGCGGATGATGCAGCCCCCGCGCCACATCAGCGCAACGCCGCCGTAGTTGAGATTCCAGCCGCTGGTCTTCGCCTGCGCACGCATGAGCGCATAACCCTGCGCATAGGAGACGATCTTGCTGGCATAGAGCGCCTGCCGGATAGCGTCGATCAGCGCGGTCTTGTCTCCGGATAACTGCGCGGTTACGCGCGGATAGACCTTCGCGGCGGCTGTCCGCTCGTCTTTCATTGCGGAGAGGCAGCGGCTAAAGACCGCCTCACCGATGAGCGTGAGCGGAACGCCCTCGTCAAGCGCGGCCGTCACCGTCCATTTCCCCGTGCCCTTCTGCCCCGCCGTGTCGAGGATATTGTCCACCAGTGCGCCGCCGTCCGCGTCTCGATAGGCCAGAATATCCCGCGTGATCTCGACGAGATAACTATCCAGCTCGCCGCGACTCCAGTCGGCAAACACCTCGCTCATCTCCTCGGCGCGCATGCCGAGCATATCCCGCATGAGCTGATATGCCTCGCAGATGAGCTGCATGTCTCCGTATTCGATGCCGTTGTGTACCATTTTGACGAAATGCCCCGCGCCGTTTTCACCGACCCAGTCGCAGCAGGGCGTGCCGCCGTCCACCCTGGCGCAGATGCTTTGGAAGATGGGCTTGACCAGCGGCCACGCGGCAGGCGAACCGCCGGGCATCATGGAGGGTCCCTTCAGCGCGCCCTCCTCGCCGCCCGAGACGCCGGTGCCGATATAGAGTAATCCTTTGCTCTCCACATACGCCGTCCTGCGAACGGTATCCGGAAAATGGCTGTTGCCGCCGTCGATGATCACATCCCCCGGCTCGAGTACGGCGAGCAGTTTTTCGATAGAGTCGTCCACCGCCTGCCCCGCCTTGACCATGAGCATCACCTTGCGCGGCTGAGTCAGCGCATCTTTTAGTTCGGCGAGCGAACGGCAGCCGACGATGTGCTTGCCCCTCGCGCGTCCGGCTAGAAACGCATCCACCTTGTCCGTGGTGCGGTTATACACCGCCACGCGAAAGCCCTTACTCTCCATATTCATGACCAGATTTTCGCCCATGACGGCGAGCCCGATCAGCCCGATGTCTGCTTGACTCATATAACCCTTCCCTCAGCGCTTGACGCGCGCGTTGCCGGAATAAATGCTCCAAACCTGCTCTTCATCGGCGGGCGTGGCATAATCGTTTCGATCGGTCACGGCAAGCGCGCCGCATGCCCAGCCAAAGCGCAAGCACGCCTCCGGTTCCCAGCCGCGATAGACGCCATAGAGCAGTCCGCCGGTGAATCCGTCCCCGCCACCGATGCGGTCGAGTACGGGTATTCTGCGCGGCTGCTCGACAAAAAACACTCCGTCCGCTGAGAGAATCGCGCCCCAGAGGTGCTCGTTTGCGTTCTCCACCTCGCGCAAGGTGGTTGCGAAGTACCGCGCGCATGGATAGGCGGCTCGCGCCTGATCGATCATACCCTTGAACCCGTCAATCTTCGCCGCGAGGTCTTTGCCGCCCGCTTCGGGGCCTTGTATGCCTAGGGCAAGCTGAAAATCCTCCTCGTTGCCAATCAGAATATCCGATATGGACGCGATCTGATGAAACACTTCCCTTAGCGTGCGCTCGCGACCTTTCCAGAAGGACGCGCGATGGTTCAGGTCGAAGCTGATGCGCGTTCCGTATCCTTTGGCGCGTTTGGCAAGCTCTGCGCAGAACACGGCCGTCTCGGGCGAGAGCGCGGCGATGAGGCCGGAGAGATGCAAAATGGCAACGCCCTCCTGCCCAAAGATGCGCTCTGTATCAAACTCGTCCATCGAAAGTGTGCGCCCGACCTCGCCCGCGCGGTCGTTCCAAACGCGCGGCCCGCGCAGGCCAAAGCCGCTATCTGCGATGTTAAACTGATGGCGATAGCCCCAGGGCCCACCCTGCGGCACGCTGATACCCTCAAAGCGAATGTTGCGCGCGCGCAGTTCGCTCTGGAGAAACAGCGAAACTGGGCTGCCTTCGATAAACTTGGTGAGCACCAGGCATTCATGTCCCAGCGAACTTGCGATGTTGAGCACGTTGCTCTCCGCGCTCGTAGACGTCATGCGAAACAGGCTGCTCGTGTGCACACTCTGTCGCTCTTCGGGCGTGATGCGCACGCCCATGCTCGTTGGGCAGGCGATGGCATAGCGCGGTGCGTTTGGCATAGATTCCTTCCCCTTTTCAAGAAACTCGTCTCTGACTCTATTATAGACATTTTTGATCAAATGATTGTGAAAACACCGGATTTTTTTCCGAAAATCTCTCGCGCCATGATAGCGTTCTTTCAGCGTTCAGCAAGCTTGTTCGGCACGAAAAAGCGCGTTCCCCCGGACGGGAAGTGCGCTTTTTTGTGTTGATCGCATGCGTTGCTCCCGGTTAAGACTTCCGTTTAGCGTTCCGATTTCTCGCGATGCTTTTTATTCGTATTCGCTGATCCCAATAAAGGCTTGTGCTTAGAGTTCGGGCTTCTCGCGATAATAAAAATACTCGCGATCGAAAATCGCATAGTACAAAAAGCGCGGCAGCTTGTCGTAATACGGCTGTAGCTCGCGCATAACCGCCGTCTGCGTCTCGTGCGCGCGCGTCACCGCATAGCGAGTGTTTCGCCAGCGATAGATGTTCACGGCAACATTCGGCCGCGGCAAGCCGCGCGCGGGATCGTAGCGCTCACGGAATGTCCTGCTCATCTTCATCGCAAGCGAGAGCATGCCGCTAGGCAGCGTCATTTGAAACACGCCTTTTACGCCAGCCAGCTCTTTGGCAGCGCAAACGGCGGCTTTTCCCGCGGCGACGTGATCCGTGTGTCCGTACATGCCGATGCTCTCATCGAACGTAAAGATATAAGTCGAGCCCAGCGCCTCCGCCGCGTTCCAAACAGTCTTGCAAACCGCGTCAAAGTCCTGATTCGCCAGATAGCGGTCGGGATAGTCACAGATCGTCACCCCGTCGAGCGAAAGTAGCTCCTTTACGCGCGCAAGCTCCTGCGTGCGCCGTTCTTTTAGTCCGTTTTTTGGCACGAGGTCGAAGGTCGGGCCGTCCTCGCCATGCGTCAGATAGAGCGCATGAACCGGCAGGTGATAACGCTGCTTCAGCAGCGAGAGCGTGCCGCTCATGAGTACCTCGTCGTCCGGATGCGCAACAACGTAGAGAATGCGGTCGTCCTTGGTGAAGCGTACCCGCCGAGTCAGGCGCGGCACGCCGAACTGATTGACAAACCCGTTGGCAAAGGCAAGCGCGGCACAAACCAGCGCAAGCAGCGCAGCTATAACGATGATGAGCGGAATCATAGTGCGTCTGCCTTCTTACGATTCAGCTGAAGCATGACGAAGAAGCCAACGATTGCAAACACCGCCGCGATAGGCGCAACGATGGTAATGCCGAGCGATTGCTCCGGCGAGCTGCCCAGCAGATCGTGCAACACGCCGACGGCGAATGAAGCAAACGCGGTCGCGAGCTTATTGACCAGCCCCTGCACGCCAAAGAACATCGCCTCGCGGCGCACTTCGAAGCGGCGGTAGTCGTCGTCGATAATCTCTGAGACGAGTACGTTGGGTATGACCATCAACCCGCTGTATGGAAATCCCAGCAGCGCCATCAACGCAAACCCAAGCACTGTTCCCGAAATACTGCCGATCTGCGGCAGTGCCATGATGAGCAGCGCAACCAGCGCATAGCTCGCCATGGAGATCATCAGCGACTTGACCGTGCCAAACCTTTTGACGAACACATTGTACAGAGGAATGAACGCAAGCGCACACACCACCGACACAATAAAGAGCGTACTTGCCATACCCTTTTCCAACCCCAGCGAAACGGTCGTTACAAACGCAAGGTTGTATTGAATCAACTGGAAGCCGATGAAAAACGTTGCAAACCCGATGATGTATTTGACAAATTTGTCGTTTTGAAACGCGCCGACGATGTTTTTAAACAAGTTCTTCGTCTGGTTTGGGGCAGGTGCCGGAACATAGTCCTTGTTGACTTTGATGATCAGCGCGGGGATCACCATCACCAGCGCGCAGATGACACTCAGCGCGATGCCTGCGCCGAGATAACCCACCGCATTGATGAGAAAACCGGACGCACCAAGCGCAATTCCCATACCGAGAATGCCAAACACAGACACAAAACTCTGGATGAAAACTCGTTGCTTGTCGTCCTTGGCAATCTCCGGAAGCAGCGCAAAATACGGATTGACCACGACGGTATAGAAGAAATAGAATCCGTTGAGGAAGATAAACAGCCAAATAAACCGCGCCAGCTCGGTCTGTGCCATCTGCGGCGTAAGCCAGACCATAAGGAAGCAGAAGATCATCGGCAGTGTGCCCAGCAGCATAAATGGCAGCCTGCGTCCCATGCGCTTTCCGCGAATATTGTCGCTCCAGTTGGCAACCAGCGGATCGGCCACGCCGTCCATTATGCGCCCGACCAGCGTTGCGGTGCCAACCAGTGTACCGGAGAGAATGGGGTCTCCCGCGTTGCCGGTCATGAAGAGCAGCAACCATGTGGTGATAAATTGGCTGAGCATACCCGGGCCAAGGTGGCCGGCCGCATATGCAATCTGCCTGCCGCCCTTGAGCTCGCGATAAGGGGTGTTGGGAAGTTGTTCCACGTTGTCATCCTCCTGTTGATATTTTTTAGTTTGGTATCGTGATCCCTGTTTATCGAAACACACCGCTTGCGCTTTCGCGCTCCATGGCAAATGACGCAAACGCACTCCAGCCCTGCAGCATTCCGCCCGCGGGATAATAGGGCGAAAAATACTCCACAGGCGTAGCAAAGCACTGCTCGAGTCCGATTTCATACCAGCGCGTCAGCGCATAACGGTATTCCATGCCGTTGACCTTCTTGGCAAAGGCGTAGAGTGAAGAAAGATATGGCCAGTCCGCGCCGTTGTGATAGCGCAGCGGATCCGCACTTTTTTCGACGAGCCGCGAAGATGAGGCATACGGCGGATAGACGCAGAGCGTGCCAACTTCGCCAAAGCGCGCATTGTTCTGCGTCTCAAGCAGCGCTTCCATGCGCGAGAGCATCCGCTTTGCGCGCTCCGGCGAGGCGATGTCGAAGAGCGCGGCAAACACCGTGTCAAGAGAGAGGTTTGTCTCCGTCTCCTCCGGCGTTTTGAAGTTGACATAGTATCCAAGTTCCTCACACCAAAGCTCGCAGTTGACGCCCTCCTTTATGTTCTCCGCCGCCTCGGCATACCGCGCGGCATTCGGCAGCAGCGAGCCACCAAGGCGAAGCGCGCCGAACGCGAGGCACTGAATATAGGTCACATATCCCTCGCGAAACACGTTGTCCGCCCAGTCGTGCCGCGAGGCGGGCGCGCGCGTGAGCAGCCCGTTTTCATCCAGCGCTGCGGTGGTTTGATTCAGAATATTCGCCAGCTTTTGCGCGATTTGAGCTTCGCGCAGGATGCCGGAATCACCCGTATTGGCAACATATGCATACAAAAGCAGCGCAAAGAACAGCGGGCTGTCCGTATGCTCGAGCCACCACGGCGCGCCATGTGCGTCCACCGCGGAACCGCAGGAGCCGTCGTCCGCGATGCCGCGCGCGAGAGTGACGAGCTGCTCTTTCACCCAATCCGGTCGATACGGCAGCACGACAAGCGCGGTGTAATACCCGTCGCGATAATATGTACGCGCGGGTGCGGCGTAGTTCACGCCCGCAAAGAAGCCCGAAAAGCCCTCAAAGGACTTATAGCTCGAAAACGCGGCATTGAGTGCATAGGCCTTAAACGCGGCATCCTCGCCGGATTTCGCCGTGGAGAGTAGCATGGCAAAATACGCCTCGGCGTCCGCCTCCGCCTCGGCGGCGGAGCCGAGCAGCGCGTCCTGTGCCAGCATCAGGCCAAGGTCAAAGGCAAGCGTGAGTTCGGCAAAAAACGCATCCCGCCGGGCTTGGGCATTCTCGGTTGCGGTATAGTGCAGATAATCCCCCTCGCACTCACGCAGCGTCAACGGTGCGGAGCAAAGCAGATGAAGCCGCTCCGGCAGGCACTGCACGCCAAAGTTGTACTCCAGCGAGAACGGACGGCAACTTTCTGCGCAAAGCCGCAGGTAGAGCACGGGAAAATCGGAGCTAAGAAACCATCTTGCTGTGTAGACAACCTCGCAGAGGGTAAACTGCGTCTCCTGTACGCGGCCGTATGCGACGACCTGCCGCTCGGTGGTCGGGTCATCCGGCGCGCGCCTGCCGCAGACGCCATAGTGTCCGCCCGCTAGTACCGCATCGTAAGAACCGCTGTGTGCGAGCTTTATCAACC
>JAUYTF010000239.1 GCA_030695285.1 Eubacteriales bacterium
AGCTTGGCCATCTATGTAGATAAATCAATCAAAGGCGAACAGGTCTGCGATGCGCTGGAAAAAATCAAGGCAGCCCGCGGGCTGCCTAATCGGATCAAGGTCGATAACGGGCCTGAATTCATCTCGCGGGCGCTGGACGCCTGGGCGTACTTCAACAAAGTAAAGCTGGACTATTCCCGACCCGGCACGCCAACAGACAATCCGCATATCGAATCCTTCAACGGAAGCTTTCGGGATGAATACCTGAACATAAACTGGTTCACGTCTATGGAAGACGCCAGAGACAAGATAGAGTGCTGGCGAAGGGACTACAATGAGTTCCTCCGCACAGCGCTGCTTTCGTACCTGACGCCGGCTGAATTTGCCCAGAAATCGGGCCTTGAGGCCGTTTGAACATCGATTTTTCTCATTTGTATTGAACGGCTCTTTCGGGGACGCCTCTGAAAATCGTTTTTTATCCATATATCAAACTACATCTTTAGGGTTCATGCCGCTTAAACCATACTTTGACACAGTTTTTTTCACGGAAAAAAAATTAGGTATTGCATTTGTTTTTCTTCCATGATATCATCTGCTTGTCACCAATGTTAGCGCTAACATTTCAAATCGATCTGTTCTCGCTTTTCTTTTTCCAGTATTATGATAGCGCTATCATTTTGTAAAGGCGGATGAGCCATATGAGACTAGAAGATGTCGCAGTGCTCGCAGGGGTATCTACCATCACCGTTTCGCGGGTGATCAACTCGCCTGAGTTGGTCAAGCCCGCAACGCGCGAAAAAGTTGAGCGCGCTCTGGCGGAGCTCAACTATGTGCAAAACCCGGTCGCCCGCGCACTGGCTTCCAACAAGATCGGCATCATCGCCGTCTACATCCCCGCTTCCATTGACTTAACCAACCCATTCGTCATGCATTTTGTCGCAGGCATCAGCGAGGTGCTCAGCAATCACGTGTATTCCTTTTTGATTCGTCGTGAACTCGATAACGAGCATCTTTGCGACGGCTACATTGCAACCGGATTATTAAAAGACGAGGTTAGCCGCATCTATCAATACACACACGAACGGAAGCGTCCGCTTGCGCTCTTTGGTCACAATGATAACCCGGATATCGACTGCATCGACGTGGACAACGTCGCAGGTGCGCGAAAAGTTACCGAGGTTCTCA
>JAUYTF010000242.1 GCA_030695285.1 Eubacteriales bacterium
GCGCCACCGCCGGTGGAGATGTGTGTCATCTGCTTGGCAAAGCCAAGCTTTTTGACCGCGGAGGCAGAGTCTCCTCCGCCGATGATCGTCGTGCCCTTGCATTCTGCGCAGGCTTCGGCGACCGCGCGGGTGCCCTCGGCAAACGCCGGCATTTCAAACACGCCCATTGGGCCATTCCAGATGACTGTCTTTGCCTCCAGGATCGTCTTTCTGTAAAGCGCAATGGTTTCCGGCCCGATATCGAGCCCCATCCACCCCTCCGGCATGCAGTAGGAGCCGACCGTCTTATACTCCGTATCCGCCGCAAAAGCCTTTGCGACCACGTTGTCCACCGGCAGCATGAAGTTCACGCCCTTGACTTTCGCTTTCTCCATGATTTCCTTGGCAAGTTCGATGCTGTCTGCGTCGAGCATCGAAGTGCCGATTTCCAGCCCCTCCGCTTTGAAGAAGGTATACGCCATAGCGCCGCCGATGATGAGAGAATCGCACTTGTCAAGCAGGTTGGTGATCACACCGATTTTGTCCGAAACCTTCGCGCCGCCGAGGATGGCGACAAACGGACGCTCCGGATCTTCCAGCGCCTTGCCCATGATGCCGAGTTCTTTGCCGATCAGGAAGCCTGCAACCGCGGGCAGGTAAGCGGCAACGCCCGCTGTAGAGGCATGTGCGCGATGAACGGTGCCAAACGCGTCGGATACATAAAGGTCCGCAAGGCTTGCCAGTTCTTTTGCAAACGCAGGATCATTCTCTTCCTCTTCGGGGTGGAAGCGGACGTTTTCGAGCAGCACGATCTCGCCGTCCTTCATGTCCGCAACCGCCGCTTTGGCAGATTCGCCGACGACGTCGTCCGCCATCCAGATGCGTGTATCGGGTAAAATCTCGCTCAGGCGCTCGCCGACGGGGGCAAGCGAAAACGCAGGGGTCACGCCCTTGGGCCGACCCAGATGTGAGCAGAGAATGACTTTTGCTTTGTGGTCTAGCAGGTAGTGAATCGTGGGCATGGCGGCGACAATACGCTTGTCGTCTGCAACTTTGCCTTCGGTGGTGAGCGGTACGTTGAAGTCCACACGCACGAGCACTCGCTTGCCTGCTACTTCTATGTCCTCAATCGTCTTTTTTGCCATGGTTCTGTCCTCCATCTTTATATTCAATCATCTTTTATCGATTTATTATAGCACTCTTGTTCTTGTTTGAACAGGAAGCCGCTGCTTATTTGGGAGTTTTTTCCGCGCATAGGCACACGGAAAGCTGGCGGAACCGCGCGCAAGCGCGCGTAATACCGCCGAATGGCTTTGTAAACTGCTCTCATCAGCAGCAGTCGCTCGCAAGCGATACTAGATTATATACAATACCGCCCTCGACCATCAACTGCAAATGCAGAAACGATCATGACGTGCCATATCGTCGCTAAATACAATACCGCCCTCGTTCTTTTACCACAAATGTGGATGAAAAGTCAATCTCTTTTTTCACGTCTTCTTCTGTATCCCGTTTCCCCCATAAATGCGTCAGATACAGCGCTTTTACTCCCGCAACTCTCGCAAGCGCACATGCCTCTTTCACGTTCATATGCGGGCCGGTCTGGCTCACATCCACAAAGCAGGCATCCGCTAGCAGCGCGTCCGCCCCCATCGGCCCCTTTTCCATGCCGGGATACGGCTTTGTATCTCCCGTGTAGAAGAGCACCGCGCCATCAGCGCCCGTGATACGCATGCCGTTGGTCGGCACGGGGTGCGCCATCGGAACAAAGGCAAAGTGCAGATTTCCGATCTGTATCTCGTCCCCGCCCTTGACCGTATGCTGCGCAAATAGAGAGTTTGTCGTGATCGCTTTGAGCGTATCAAAGGGCTCCGCCGGTGTGTAGAGCGGCACCTGCCGCTTCTCTTCCCCTTCGCGCACATCCTGCTGATCGAGCGCGTAGCGCATCACGAGCAGGTCGGAGCAATGGTCAAAGTGCAGGTGCGAGAGCACGATTGCGTCCAGATGCGCAGGATGAACGTATTCCATCAGCCGCGCGAGCACGCCGCTGCCGCAGTCGATCAAGACGCGCGTGGGCCCGTCTTCGATCAGATAGCCGCTGCATGCACCGCCGGGTCGCGGATAAGGGCCGTGACGGCCCAGAACGGTTAGAAACATATCTTCCCTCCTGTCAATCGACAGGGCGGCGAATCTGCAGCATATGATCCGGCCGCATCACCGGCATGTATCGCAGCACCACCGCGCCCAGCACCGCGCATACAACGCCCTGCAGCAGCTGCATGAGCAGCGTGATGCCCACAACGGCAAACTCGCGGATGATGACGAGGTCGTAGACCAGAAACAGCGCCAGCATAATTGCCTCCGTCATGCCAGCGACCACGAAGCTCTTCTTCCAGTTGTCGCACTTGGCGGCAAACGCGAGCACAAACAGCGCCATCAGGCTTCCGATCAGGATATTTCCGATGATGAAATTTTTGCTCCCCATCACGATATCGCCAATCACGATGCCAAACACCGGCGCAACGATGCCCCACGGTGAGCCCAGCGCCAAGACGGAAACGAAGATGCCCACATCCTGCAGGGATGCATACGCTTTGACGTCGCCCAGCGCAGAGGTGGTTGCATCTGCCTGCACGCGTATAATCGAGAGGATAAACGTGCCGACGGCGCAGAGGAGGATGGTAACCAACAGTCGCTGATCCATCTTTTTCCAGTTCATATGCAAACCTCCTGTGACGAAAGTGGGGGTAGCCCGGTGGGTTACTCGCCTGATTTGATGATTTCATCCAGCAAGTCGTCCAGAGAAATCTCGTCGTAATTACCGGATTTCCCGACATATCGGGAAACGGTCGGCATATCTTCCAGGTCCGGTTCTGGTTCCGGTTCCCATTCGCGGATTTCGCCGTATTCGTTATATCGGCGCGGCGCGGGCGCGGGCTCCGGCTCTTCCTCCGGTTCAACGGCGGAAAACAATGTCCCTTCCGCCTGCGGCTCAAACGCGCTAGCAATCGCGCTTTGCGCCCATGCCTGCTCAGAATAAGGCTCCGGCGTGATCGCAGCTTGCTGCGCCGTTACCTCGGCTGCTGTCTCTGTTGCCGGGCCTGTCGCGGCGGGTGTGTCTGTAATGATCTGGGCGAGATACTCGTCAAACGCTATCTCCGCTTCTCCGGAAGGCTGCTGTTCTATCGTCGCTTCCGTTTGCGCGGGAACTGCCGTCTCCACAGCTATGTCGCCAAACAATACCCCTTCCGCCTGCGGCTCAAACGCGCTGGCAATCTCGCTTTGCGCCCATGCCTGCTCGGAATAAGGTTCTGGCGCGATCGCAGCTTGCTGCGAGGTTTTGGGCAAACCGTCTGCCCGAACCGACAGCAAATCGTCCTGCGCCGCGTCCCCACTTGGTGCGAAGGTCTCTATAAAGTATTCATCAAACGCGCGCACAGCGTCGCTTTCCGGCTGCACGTCTCGGGTCGTGTCCACGAGCGCGGATGCTTCCGGAATACGCTCGGCCGTCACAGTGCCGCCTGCATCCTGTCCGCTCAGAAGCGCGTCA
>JAUYTF010000251.1 GCA_030695285.1 Eubacteriales bacterium
CAGGCGCACCCGTCGGCCGTACTGATCGCGGGCGGCAGCGATGTATTGATCAAGATGCGCGAAGGCAAGCTCGCGGGCGCAGAGCTCATCAGCCTCTACAAGCTCGATGAACTGCGCGAGGTCACCATGGATGCCGACGGCTCCTTGCGCATCGGCCCTATGACGAGCTTTTCGCACGCGACAAAGAGCCCGCTTTTGCAGCAGTATATGCCAGCGCTCGGCGAATCTGCCGACACGGTCGGCGGCCCGCAGCTGCGCAACATCGGCACGCTCGGCGGCAACATCTGCAACGGCGTCACCAGCGCGGACACTGCATCCACGCAGCTGGCCTATGACGCAATGTTGGAAATCACCGGCAAAGACGGCATGCGCAAAATCAGTATTCACGACTTCTACAAGGGCGTGGGCAAGGTTGATCTTGCGCCCGGCGAGCTGCTCACGGGGATTTTGATCCCCAAAGAAAGCTATGAAAACTGCTATGGTTACTACATGAAGTACGCCATGCGAAACGCCATGGACATCGCAACCATCGGCTGCTCGGTCAATGTCGTGCTCAGCGCGGATAAAAAGACGATGCAGCGTGTACGCATCTCCTTTGGCGTCGCGGGGCCTGTGCCCATGCGCGCAAGAACAGCGGAAGCAGCGATCAACGGGCAACCCGTCAACGAGGCAACCATAGAGCTCATCGGAAACGCGGTGCTGGGCGACGTCAACCCGCGCACCAGCTGGCGCGCGAGCGCGGATTTTCGCAAGCAGATCATCAGCGAGACCGCAAGGCGCAGCTTACGCGCTGCGGTTGAGCGCGCAGGAGGTGTGTTTTAAAATGGAAAAGAAACTCGTGAAATGCAACATCAACGGCAGGGACGTGGAAACGTATGTGGACGTCCGCGCATCGCTGACGGACATGCTCCGAAACGACTACCGCCTCACCTCGGTCAAAAAAGGCTGCGAGGTCGGCGAATGCGGCGCCTGCAACGTCATCATCGACAGGGAATGCTACAACTCCTGCATCTATCTGGCCGTCTGGGCGGAAGGAAAGCGCATCCGCACACTCGAGAGCCTGCTTGGCCCCGGCGGGGAACTCAGCGACATCCAGCAGGCGTTCGTGGACGAGGCTGCGGTGCAGTGCGGCTTCTGCACACCGGGGTTTATCATGACGGCGGTGGAAATACTCGAAACCGGCAAAGAATATACACGCGATGAACTCCGAAAGCGCCTCTCCGGTCATCTTTGCCGCTGCACCGGATATGAGAATATTCTAAACGCCGTTGAAATCACGATGAAGAAACGTCTGGGGAAAGCATAACCTTTCGATGAAAAATGACGTTTTGTAAGGCTTTAAACACAGTAAAAAAGACGATTTGGCGCAATCGCGTTGCGTGTATTTCGATTTGTTGCATCCGGCAGCGGAGCAATCGAATAATCTAATGCCCATATCAAAAAAATTATTGCATTGCGTGACTGATTCCAGTAGCATAAAAACCAAGCCATCCTCGCCGCCCGATGCCGCGAACAGACGGTCTCGGGCGGTTTGATATTCACTCGAAAGGAAGATGATCATGCGTTATTCGGATTTGGACAAAGCGGCCCTTCAATCGGAGCTGACCCGCGTGCAACAGGACTATGAGGCGCTGCGTGGCTACAAACTCAACCTCAACCTCACCCGCGGCAAACCCGAAACCGCGCAGCTGGCGTTGTCAAACGAACTCCTTGGCACGCTGGACGACGGCAATTTCGACGCAGACGGCATGGACACGCGCAACTACGGCGAGCTGGCGGGTCTTCCCTCCTGCCGCAAGCTCTTTGCGGATCTGCTCTTCTGCAAGCCGGAAGAGGTCATCCTCGGCAACAACGCGAGCCTGCAGCTGATGTACGACCTGATCGCAAAGGCGTATACGCACGGTTTAAAAAACAGTGCGCGCCCCTGGGCAAAAGAGGAGAAGATCAAGTTCCTCTGCCCCTTCCCCGGCTATGACCGCCACTTCAACGTGAGCAAAAGCTTCGGTATGGAGCTTGTTCCCGTGCCGATGGACGAAAAGGGGCCGGATATGGATCTGGTTCTGGAGCTGGTCAAAGACGCTTCCGTCAAGGGCATGTGGTGTGTCCCGAAGTTTTCCAACCCTGACGGCTACGTCTACCCGCTGGAAACCTGCCAGCGCATCGCTGCGCTCCGCCCCGCCGCGCCGGACTTCGCGCTCATGTGGGACAATGCCTATTGCATCCATACATTTGAGGGCGACGATGTCCCCTTCCCGGACATGATCGGCCTGTGCCGCTCGGCAGGCAATCCGGACCTCGTGTATGAGTTTGCCTCTACCAGCAAGGTCTCGTTTGCAGGCGCGGGCGTCTCCTGTATGGCCGCGAGCGTGGAGAACGTCAAGTATATTCTGGGGCTGATGACCTTCCAGACCATCGG
>JAUYTF010000254.1 GCA_030695285.1 Eubacteriales bacterium
CCACCACGAGCAAAACGCGCTCCGCGGTGCGCAGCCAGAGGAGCGATTTTACCATCGCCTCCGCGCCGCCGGAAAAGGAAACGCGCGCATCCGCCGTCTCCAGAACTTCGATATCGAGGTCGTGAAGCTGCCGAGTGACCAGCGACTCAAGACCGAGCTTACAGGTTGCGATAAACTTCATGTTGTTTCCTCAGGCCTTGGTCAAGCCAATGCCGGCTTTCTGGTTGTTGATGGATCGTGTTTACGGTTTTGCTTCTTCCGGCTTCGCGGTAAACGGCTCGAGCTTGAGCAGCGCGTTGCGTAGCCGCGATTTGCTCACGCGGTAAATATCGCCGATCTCGTCCTGCGTGACGGTCTCACCGCAGCTCAGTCTGCCAAGATATTCCAGCGCGGCGGCAAACGAAATCTCCTGCGCGGCGGAGATGCGCGGGAATTTTTTATTCAGGCTATCCACATACCGCTGGAAGATATGCGCAGCTTCGGTAGCGCATTCTTCGCGGCAGTTGCCGAGCATATACTGTAAAAGCACCTGCATGACACCCTCATAAGAAGCGGGTAGCTTGTAATTCAGCTTTAGCAAACTCACGCGGCCTTTGATCCAGCGGCCGTTGAGATAGGCCATGTACGGCTCTTTCGCTTCAAGATGCTTTAGCATGCCGAACACCGCGCGTTTGAGTTCGTCCGGCTGGTCGGTGCGCAGCAGAAAGTCCCGCAGTATGACCACCGCGTTTTCGTCAGCAAACGTAAACACAAGCGACAACATGCTCTTTTTGACCCGCAGGTCGGAAAGGGAAATCGCCCAAACTAGAAGATCGCGAAACGCTGAATCCTCCGTCCAAACGCGATTGAGTTCCTCATGCGGCAGCGCGAGCACGCGGTTGAGGTGGTTGAGTCGCCGAAACGCCTCTGAAAACGGCACCTGATACGGTATGATCCATTTCGCATTGATGCGCTTGCCCGCGATGTTCGCATGCCTGCATTGGTTGAGGTAGTATTTTGCCACGGTATCGTGCGGATCCATACGCTGCAGCTTTTGATAATTCGCCTTTGCGCCCTCAGCGTCGCCCTGCATATATCGCGCATAGGCGAGCTTGTGCAGCACATTTTCGTCGTAGGGCATCAGATGCATCATCTGCGTGAGCGTTTTCTCCGCGTCTGCAAAACGATCCAGATCGAGCTGCAGCACCGAGATGCTGTGCAGCTCCTCTGGCTCCAGCGAGCGTCGCTTGATCAGCCTGTCCAGCCGCGCACCCGCTGCTGTTCGGTTGCCGTCTTCTATTTCAGCCAGCGCGAGCGTGCTGTTTGCCATAACGTTGGTCGCGTCCTCCGCAATCAGGCCTTCTGCAACTTTTTTCGCTTCGTCACGCCGATTTGTAACATAATAAGCGACCGCGAGCTGCTCACGGATCTTTACCGACTTCGGGGCTTGGCTGTGGCGATGCTCCAGTTCTTCGACCGCGTAGTCGATCTCTCCGCTTGCAAGCAGGGAGCGCGCGAAGTGCGTCACCGCGTTGTCTTCATAGTCGTCGTCGTCGCGAAGGCCAGTGGTTTCAAACATCGCATCGTCGTCATCGATCAGGTCGAGAAAATCCTCCGCGTCCGCCGCAAAAGCACCGTCCGGTTCCAGCTCCAGATAGTCTTCCAGACTGTCTGCCGCGCGGTCATAATCCTGCAGACCAAAATAGTTGCAGGCAATGCCAAAGTGACACTCCGGCGGCGCATCATCCAGATCCGTCAACAGGCGAAACAGGACGCGGTTGCTCTCTTCAAAGCGCTGCATCTGGCTTAATATCTCCGCCAGCGCAATTGCGATTTCCGCGTCTTGCGGCGCGCGTTCGTAAGCCTCGCGGTATTTGGCAATCGCCGCGATTAAATCGTTTTTCTCAAGTTCCTTTGCGCCGCGCTTCATATAGAATGCTGCGCCTTGCGAAAAGGGGATCACTTTTCCTGTTTTATTCGTCTTCATCATCTCGTGTCGTGGCTGCTTTCTGCAGCGCGCGCAGGTCCTCTTCGGTAAACTGATAGATCTGATCGCAAAAGCGGCAGGTCACCTCTGCACCGTGGTCTTCTTCGATCATGTCGCTGAGTTCTTCGTGTCCAGTGGAGATCAACGCACGCTCGATCCGCTCGCGTGAGCAGTCGCAACGGTAGAGCGGCTCGCGTTCGCCCGCATAGACGAGGCTAAACTCACCAAACGCGCTTTCCAGCAGCTCTTCCGGCGTTTCGCCCGCTTCCAATCGCTCGGAAAACTGCGCGATATCCGCGCTCTTTGCCTGCATACGATCGATGACATCATCTGGACATCCCGGCAGCGGCTCCGCAAATACACCTACCGCCGCGCGCACATCCCCCATCTTCACACGCACGCGCACGCCAAGATAGATCAAGACCGGACGCTGCAGGCTCGCGGCGTAATAGTAGGCAAAGTCCACGGCGATTTCACCGGTGACGAGATTGCTCAAGCCCACATACGGCTCCTTGAGGCCTAAATCACTGACCACAGAAAGCTTGCCGCTGTGGCCGACAAAGCCGCCCACGTCGAGCTTTCCCAGCTCGCTGACCGGCAACTCTACCGCAGGATTTATCACACTCCCCTTGACTTCAAGCCGACTGTTGCCCGTGCAGATCATGCTTCCAGCGGGGCCGTCGCCTTTGAGAATGGTCGAAACAAGGTCGCGTTCGCCCTTAAGGTCTGCAGACATAATAGCTGTCATCATCAGCTGCCTGCCCATCGCGGCCGTTGCCACGCGGGAGAGCTTGAGCAGCTGTTTTGCCTCGCGCACGAGACTGGTTGCGTCGATGAACGCGATGCGCACCATGCCGTCTGCCGCCACACATTGGATCAGACGGTCTTGTCTTTCCTGCTTATATCGTAAAACTTTGTCTTTCATCTAAATTCGCTTGGTTCTCTTTCTTTAAAATATTTTTCAATCTCAATAATCTCTTATTGTTTCAGTTTCTGTTCTGGTTCTATGTCTTTTATCTTGCTTTTTTTAGCGTGGTTAGAGCGCCGATTTTTTTCGCGCCACGAATTGAATCCGCTCGCTTTCCGGCTTTGGCGTGTCTTTCGTGAACGCATCAAACACACCCTCCGCGGCAAACCCCGCTCGCTCCAGTAAATCCGTCAGTTCCGCATGCGTGTGCGCGCGTTGCACGTGCCGTTCGTCAAAGCGTTTGTACATACCCCGCTCATCCGGCGTAAAAAACACCAGTCGCATCTCTAATAGGCGCGTTTTGGGGTCAAAGCAGTTCTGCCAGAGATAGGTGCAATCCGTCTCGTCTTCGCCGAATGTCCGCCCGCCGAGAATGTGCTCAAGCTTATACGCACTCGAAGCATCGAACAGGAGCAGGCCGCCTGTTTTGAGCGCGCGATTTGCGCAGGTGAAGAATGCGCACACATCTTCCGACGAGAGCAGATAGTTAACTCCGTCGCAGACGCAGGTGATTGCAGAAACCGGCTTATGCACGCTGAGATTTTGCATCTGCTGCTGCACAAACGCGATCCTTGCGCCCGCTTTTCTCGCCTTTTGCTGTGCGATCTCCAGCATACGCTCCGAGCAGTCAGCCCCGGTCATGCGATAGCCCGCCTTGTGCAGGCGAAGCGTGATCTCCCCCGTGCCGCAGGCGCAGTCCAGAATGGATTCACCGGGCGCAACGCCGCCTGCTTGTAGCAGCCTCGTGAGATAATCCGCCCAGGCCGTGTAGTCCACATCCGCCATGAGTCTATCATAGAAAGCGGCAAAATCACCATACGCTTGAATCACACTCATCGCCGCCGCCTCTCACATATAATCTACAAAGCACACACCATATATGAATAACCCTGTTTGTTCACACTACATTCATACATTCATTACATAAGTATTCAGTTTTTTATTGTACAACAAAATCGGCTTTCCCGCAAATATATATCCTGTAATATCGCTGATCTCATTTGACAAACCAGTGAATATTTATTAGAATCAACGTAACTATAAGAAAGGTCGCGCTCTTGCTTGCAGGATCGCGAACACAAGCGCAACATGAAACAGTACAAGATCGCAGTCGTCGGTGCCACAGGGATGGTCGGCAGAATGTTCCTCCGCGTACTGGAAGAGCGTAAGCTTCCGGCGTCGGAGTATTTCCTCTTTGCCTCCGCACGCAGCGCGGGCACTACAGTCGACTTCATGGGAAAAAAACATACCATCATCGAGCTGACCGAAGATGCGTTCAAAGATCTTGGCATTGATATCGCGCTTTTCTCCGCGGGCGGCGGCACCTCAAAGGTCTTTGCCCCCATCGTCGCAGATTCCGGCGCGGTGGTCATCGATAACTCCAGCACCTGGCGCATGGACCCGGATGTCCCGCTCGTTGTGCCGGAAGTGAACGCACACGCCATCCCCGATTACAAGAAAAAGGGAATCATCGCCAACCCCAACTGCTCGACCATTCAGGCGATGGTCGCGCTCAAGCCCCTCGCCGTGAAGTATGGCCTCAAGCGCGTGGTTTATTCGACCTATCAGGCGGTTTCCGGCGCGGGTATGGGCGGTTTCAGCGATCTGGAAGACGGGCTCAGAGGCGAGGCGCCCAAGAAGTTCCCCCACCCGATCGCGGGCAACATCCTTCCCCAGATCGACGTATTTCTCGACAACGGCTATACCAAAGAAGAGCAAAAGATGATCGATGAATCCATAAAGATCCTCGATCTGCCAAACCTTCGCGTCACGGCGACCACGGTTCGCGTGCCGGTGTTCCACGGCCACAGCGAGAGCATTAACGTCGAGCTGGAACAATCGTTTGAACTCTCCGACATCCGTAAACTCTGGGAGAATACGGAAGGCCTT
>JAUYTF010000256.1 GCA_030695285.1 Eubacteriales bacterium
CCGCATCCGCGCCCTCGCAGAACAATACGGCTTTGATATCCCCGTGGACAAGAAAGTTGGCGAGCTTGCCGTCGGCGTGCAGCAAAAGATAGAGATTCTCAAGGCGCTCTACATGAACGCGAGCATACTCATTATGGACGAACCAACGGCGGTGCTCACGCCTCAGGAGTCCGAGGTGCTCATGCAGTTCATTCATGAATTTACCAGACAGGGTAAAAGTGTCGTCTTCATCACCCACAAGCTCAAGGAGGTCATGGAGGTTGCCGACCGCATCGTGGTCATGCGAAACGGCGCGGTAGTGGGCACCGTGCGCCGCGCGGAGACAAACGAACAACAGCTCGCTCGTCTCATGATCGGGCAGGACATCACGCCACCCGAGCGGGACACCGCGCTGGATTACGAAAGCGCAGTTGCCGTGCTCGAGCTCAAAAACGTCTCCCTCGCGCTCAAAGGCGCTTCCCCGTGCGTAGACAGCGTGGGCTTCTCTGTGCACGAGGGCGAGATCTTCGGCATCGCTGGTGTGAGCGGAAACGGGCAGGATGAGCTCTGCGACATCCTCTGCGGCGCTAAACAGCCCAGCTGCGGCGAGATTCGCTTTCTCGGGCGGACTATTGCAGGCGAGAGCATCCGCGCGCGCATCGAGGCGGGCATCGGCTATGTGCCGGTGGATCGCTACCGCGACGCGATGGTCATGGACATGACGCTTGCGGAAAACATGCTGCTCAAGAGTAGCTTCTCCGCACGCTGGCAGAGCCGCGGGTTTATCCGGCAAAAGGCGCTCAACCGCTATACCGCGGAGAAGATCACCGAGCACCGCGTGAAGGCAACCGGGCCTAGCGACACAGCGCGCAGCCTCTCCGGCGGCAATCAGCAGAAGATTGTCCTCGCACGCGAAGTTGATCTCGGCAAGAAAATGCTGATCTTCAATCAGCCCACGCGCGGCCTCGACATGGGCGCGGTGGACCGCATCCACAAGGTGATTCTCGAAGAAAAAGAGCGCAAAAAAGCGGTGCTGCTCGTCTCAACAGAGTTGACCGAGTTGTTTGAGCTCTGCGACCGGATCGCAGTTATGTACCGGGGCCGCCTGATGGGTGTGTTCCGCAACGGTGAAAAGACGACCGCTGAAATCGGCCTGCTGATGGCCGGCGTTGCGGATCAAGCGGAGGTGAAGGCATGAAAAAAAGACTCGGTGTGCCGCTCTATAACATCGGCGCGGTGCTCATCGGCCTTGTGATCAGCGCGAGCCTCTTGCTCTTTCTCAAGCTAAACCCCTTGGAGGTGATCTCGCTTGCGACCAACCGAATTGCTTCGGATGGCTACACGCTCGGCGAAATCTTGGTCAAGGCCACGCCCTTGATCTTCACCTCTCTTGCGTTTGCGTTCACCTATAAGGCAAACCTCTTCAACATCGGCGCACAAGGACAGTTTTACGCGGGTTCCGTCGTGGCAATCGCGCTCTCGCTCTGGCTGGGTGACCGCATCCCGCAGGCTGCGCTGCTGCTGATCGTGCTTGTTTGCTCCTTTGCCGCGGGCGCGGCGGTCGGAGGGCTGATCGGGCTGGCAAAAGCAAGATTTCGGGCAAACGAGTTTCTCGTGAGCATGATGTCCACCTATGTGGTCAGCGCACTGATGGACTATCTGCTGCGCACCGGTTTGCAGGAGACCAAGGCGGAATATCTCCAGACAGATGCCATCGCAAAAAGCGCCTATCTGCCCAACATCGTGCCCGGTACGCGCGTGCATTTAGGTTTTGCTATCGCGCTGATAACGGCGGTTCTCATCTGGGTGCTGCTCTATAAAACCCCGCTGGGCTTTCGCATCCGCGCCGTGGGCTTTAACCACAGTGCCGCGGAACTCGGCGGTATCCGCTCGGGACGCATCTATGTCACTGCCTTTCTGATCGCTGGCGGGCTTGCCGGCATGGCGGGCTTTACGGAGGTCAACGGCGTGCAGCATATGCTGCTGCAAAACTTCAACGCATCCATCGGCTCGTTCGGCATCGGCATCGCCATTCTGGCAAACGGCAACCCCATCGGCTGCATCTTCGCGTCCATCCTCTTTGGCTTCCTCAACGTGATGGGCACGACCATGGGCCGACTGCCGGGGTTGAATATCCCCGCGAGCATGATTGACCTCATCGAGGGCGTGGTGATGATCTGCGTGATCATGTCCTACTTTGTGCGCCGCGCCGCGGAAACACGCCGCGAAAAACGGTGCTTAAAAAAGGCAGGTGTATAAAAAATGGTGAATCTACTCACACGAGCTATCATGATGAGCACGCCCCTGTTTCTCGGCGCGCTGGCGGAGGTGTTCGCCGAGCGCACAGGCATGATGATCTGCGCCATCGAGGGCATCTTTCTCATCGGCGCATGGGGCGGCTTTGTCGGAACGTATCTCAGCGGCAGCCTCGTCATCGGTCTGCTCGTCGCCATCCTCTGCGGGACGGCGATGGCAGCACTTTACGGCGTGGTGACGGTTTATATGAAGCAGCAGCAGGTGGTTACCGGCACGGCGCTGAATATCCTCGCCGCGGGTATCTGCGCGTTTTTCCAGCGGGTGCTCTTCGGCGTGCCAACAAGCCCGTTGCAGATTGCCACCCTGCCGAAAATCGCCATCCCCCTGCTCTCAAAGATTCCAATTGTAGGTCCAATCTTCTTTCAGCAGAATATCCTCACGTATCTGGCGTATGTGCTCATCCCCGTTGCGGTGTTTGTGCTCTACAAAACCTCGCTTGGGCTCACCCTCCGCTCAACGGGCGAAAACCCCGAGGCGGTGGATGTCGCGGGGCTCAACGTCAACCGCATCCGCTTTCTCACCGTGCTGGTTGCGGGCGCGATCGGCGGGCTTGCCGGCTCGTTTTATACGGTTGGATACCTCGGCATGTTCACCAGCGGCATCATCGGCGGGCGCGGCTGGATCGCGTTTGCGATCTGCTTCTTGGGCAACTGGAGTCCCAAGGGCGTGGTGCTCGGTACGCTCGCGTTTGGCCTTGCCGACGCGGTGGCCATCTACATTCAGGCGGTCAGTGGACATACGATCTTCCCAAACGAGCTGATCATCGCGCTGCCGTATATACTCACCATCGTGCTCACGATTGCGCGCAGAAAATTCAGCGTACCCGCCAAGCTCGGCGTGCCGTAT
>JAUYTF010000266.1 GCA_030695285.1 Eubacteriales bacterium
ATGCGCATCGGCGAATGCGAAATATTCGGGCCTGTGCTCTGTATCAAGCGCGTACAGAATTTTAAAGAGGGGCTCGCGCTCATGAACGAGAGCGAGTTTGCAAACGGCTCGGTGATCTTCACACAAAACGGCTACTATGCGCGGGAGTTTTCCAAACGGACACACGGCGGCATGGTTGGGGTCAACGTCGGCATCCCCGTTCCGGCGGGCATGTTCCCGTTCTCCGGACACAAAAACTCGTTCTTTGGCGATCTGCATGTGCTTGGCAAGGACGGTTTGCGATTCTACACGGAGTCCAAGGTGGTCACCACGCGCTGGTTTGACGAGGACGAGCGCAAGCGCTCCAGCGTCGGCACGTGGGACGGCGCGCTGTAACAACACAATCCGCATCGACAGGACGGCGCCGCGAGATCGGCGGGAGGTGAAAAGCAATGAAACGCACAGGCGGACAGATCATCACGGACTATTTGGTGCATGAAGGTGTGCCTTATGCGCTCGGCATCCCCGGGCACGGCATACTCGGCTTCTTCGACGCGCTGCGTGAAAGCGACACTGCAGGGAAGATCAAATACATACAGGTCAAGCACGAGCAGGCAGCCGTACATATGGCGGACGGGTATTTCCGTGTCAAGGGCGAACCGCTGGCAGTGTTTACCTCCATCGGCCCCGGCGCGCTGAATACCGCGATCGGCCTCGGCACAGCATATGTGGACTCCACGGCGGTGCTGCAATTCTCGGGCGACACGCATGTGCAGATGAAGGGCGTTGGCGTGCTGCAGGAGATCGAGCGGTATCAGGACTCCCACTTCATTCGCGCATTGGAGCCGCTTTGCAAGCGCGTCTGGCGCGCGGAGTCGGCGGGGCAGTTGCCGCGCATCCTGCAAAGGTGCTTTAACCAGATGCTCACGGGCAGAAAAGGCCCGGTCGTGGTCGCGCTGCCGATGAATGTGCAAGCGGAGGCGGTCGAGGTTTCCGAAATCGCGCCGGAACAGCACCGCGCGCACGCGGCTCCCGCGGGAGACGAGCACGCGATTCGCGAGGCAGTCTCGCTCCTGCGGGAGGCCAGACGCCCCGTCATCCTGCTCGGCGGCGCTGCGCTGCGCACAGGGGATACAGAGCTGTTTGTGCGCCTTGCGGAGACGCTGGGCGCGGCGGTGGTTACCACCATGGCGGGCAAGAGCGCGTTTCCGGAGGACCATTTGCTCTACGGATTCCATACGGGATCGAAAGGCACGCCGCCGGGATTGCACCTGACCAGCACCGCAGACGTGATCCTCGCGCTCGGCGCGCGCTTTGCGGACGAGACCACGTGCTCCTACCGCGAAGGGGTCGCGTTCTCGATTCCGAAGACGCGGTTGATCCATGTGGACATCGACGCGGGCGAGATCGGCAAAAACTATCCCTGCGAGGTAGGCATACTCGGGGATCTTTCACAGGTTTCGCGCCAGATTCTCGCGGTGTACGGCGCGCCGAGGGATTGGAAAAGCGGCGCATATGCGCGCGAGATCGAGAGAGAATGCGCCAAGTGGCGTGAGACAATCGTAAAAAATCGCGAGCGGACATTCGAGAAGATTACGGTTTCGCAGCTCATCGGCGAGCTGGAAGCCTGCCTGCCGGAAAACACGATCATCGTAACCTCCTCCGGCAACACGCAGGCGCAGCTTTTTCAGGAATATGCGTTTTGCCGCGGGCAAAGTCATCTCACGACGGGTGGATTTTCGACGATGGGATGGGCATTTCCCGCCGCGCTCGGCGCAAAGCTTGCCGCGCCGGAACGCCCGGTCGTGTGTCTGCTCGGCGACGGGGATTTCATGATGACCATGCAGGAGCTCGCCACGATGGCGCAGTACGATATTCCTGTTGTGATCGTGCTTGCCAACAACCGCTGCTGGATGGCGATTGAGGATCTGCAGCGCGGTGTGCTGGGTGAAGAGCATGCCTTTGGCAACCGCTTTACGCGTGACGAAGAGCCGTATTCGCCGAACTTTGCGCAGATTGCGCGGAGCTTTGGCATCGCGGCTGAGAAGATCTCCGCGCGCGGCAGCATTGCGGTCGCGATGAATCGCGCGCTTGATTCCGCCAAGCCCGCTCTGATCGAAGTGGACGTTTACGACCAATATCCAGAATCCGGCGGCGCTGCCTATGGCTGGTGGGATGTTCCGATTCCGGCGCACATGCACGCACGGCGCGCGCAATACGAGCGTGAAATGGCCGAAGAGACGGTATAGGAGGCTTACTATGCGGATTGCGGTTCTCAACGAAGTCAGCACGCGGGCAAAGAATGCGGACATCCTTGTCGCGCTCGAAGAGCACGCGGAACACGAGGTATATAACGCCGGCATACGCGCGGAAGGAGACGGGCCGGAGCTGACGTATATTCACACGGGGCTGATGGCAGCGGTGCTGCTCAACAGCGGCGCGTGCGATTTTATCGTCGGCGGCTGCGGCACGGGGCAGGGGTTTCTCAACAGCGTGATGCAATATCCGTCTGTTTGTTGCGGGCTGATCATCGATCCGCTCGATGCCTGGCTGTTTTCGCAGATCAACGCGGGCAACTGCATCTCCCTCGCGCTCAACAAGGGCTACGGATGGGCGGGCGAACGGAACCTGAAGCTACTTTTTCGCGAACTCTTTCGCGATACGCCGGGCGCGGGCTACCCGCCGCAGCGCAGCGAAAGCCAGGCGCAGAGCAGGGAGCGCCTGCGGGCGATCTCCCGTGCCGCGCACCGGCCGTTTATCGAGATATTCCGGTCGCTGGATTTGGAGATCGTGCGCCCGCTCAAAGAGTGTGTAGAGTTTCTTGATCTACTGCGCGGACAGTCAGGCGATGCTGAGACGGCACAGCAGATCATCCGCATGATCGAAAGCCTGTGAAAACGGGCAGGGAGGAGGAATCGCATGGTACAGTCGCTTGACCGTGGTATTCAGATTCTCTTGATACTCGCCGAGCACAACAGCGCCAGCATCACGGAGCTTGCCGAGGCGCTCGGCGTGGACAAGAGCACCGCTTCGCGCCTGGCCGAGACGCTCCGTCAGCGTGACATGGTGCGCGTTGACCCCGAGACGAAGAAGTTCCGGCTGGGATTTCGCATTCTGCACCTCGGCGAGGCGCTCAAGGACAACCTCAACGTGATCGCCATCGCGCGGCCGATGTTGCTTTCGCTCAGCGCGCAGATCAACGAGAGCGTGCATTTCTGCGCATATAACAACAACAGCGTCTACGTGATGGATCAGGTGCGCTCAAGCAAAAACTATGCGCTCTCGGCCGCCGTGGGCATGATCGAACCGCTCCACTGCTCCTCCGTCGGCAAGTGCATCCTCGCATACCGGCGGCCTGAGACCATCCGCGCGCTGCTGGAGGACTACACCTTCACGAAATACACGGAGAAGACCATCGTCTCAAAGGAGGCGCTACTTGCGCATCTGGAAACCATTCGGCAGGCGGGCTACGCGCTGGACGACGAGGAGATGGCGCCGGGCGTGCTCTGCATCGCTGTTCCGGTGTACAATTATCGCAACAGCGTGCGATACAGCATCGGCGTTTCCGGCCCGAAAGGGAATTTCAACGCCGCCATGATCGAATCCTACGTCAAGCGCATGGCGGAGACCACTCGAAAACTCAGCGCGGCCATCGGAAGTACGCGCTGAAACCACACATCTGAACGAACTAAACGAGGTAGCATTGAGAACAGATCCGGTACACCCCGTCGAGCTGGTTTCTTTGTGATTTTGAAACATCCGAATCGAGGTGCCATATGGAACAGATGAAGTTTGTACTAATCGGTTGTGGCCGCATTGCGACGCTGCATGTCGCAGGGTATCAAAACCGCGCGGATGCTGTGCTGTGGGGCGTGTATGATAAGAATCCGCAGACAGCAAGACGATTTGCGACAGAACACAACATCCCGATGATTTACGACTCGTATGAGGCGGTCTTGTTGGATCAGGAGGTCACGGGCGTCGAGCTGCTGGTGCCGCACCATCTGCATTGTGAGATGACGATAGCTGCCTGCCGCGCGAAAAAGCACGTATCCGTGCAAAAGCCCATGGCGCTGTGCCTTTCCGAGTGCGACGAGATGATATTAGCCGCAAAGCAGAATGGCGTCGTGCTTAAAGTATTTGAAAATTTTGTGCACTACCCGCCGTATCTGCAGCTCAAGGAGATGATTCGAAACGGCGAGATCGGCGCGATTCTCGGCGTGCGGTATAAGATGTGCAACGCGTCGCTCTACTCCGAGAACCAGCCCGGCGCGGATGCGCGCGCAAAGATGGCTGGCCTGGAGAAGACTGCGAAGTGCCCGCACACCGGCTGGAAGGTTGACCCGGCCAGCTGGCTCTGGCGGCTCAATGATTCCCTCTGCGGCGGCGGGCCCGCGGTGTTTGACGACGGGTATCATAAGTTCTCGCTGTTTATGGATCTTGGCGGCGAAGTTGAAAAGGTTTGTGCCTGGATTGATGAAACGCCTGCTCTGCCGGGCGTGATGCAGGATATGCCGGCTGTGATCATGTGGAAGTACAAGGACAAAAAGGTGTATGGCGTTTGGGATGTCACCTCCGCGCCCGACCTTTATGTCAAGGGCAAATACTATACCTGCGACGAACGGCTGGAGGTTACGGGTACCCGCGGCGTGCTCTGGCTCACGCGCTGCACGGCGGAGATGCTGGAGACAATCGCGCCGGTCGTGCTATACCGGGACGGCAAGCTCACGGAGTTCTGGGATACGCCGAGCGACTGGCAAGATTCGTTCATCCGCTCGACGCACGATTTCATCGAGGCGATCCGCTACGGGCGGGAGCCCGTCCTTTCCGGCGAACGCGGACGGGAGGTGCTGGCGTTTGCGCTTGCGGCACTCGCCTCATCCGAGCAGAAGAAGGAGATCTATATCGATAAAATGCTTGACCGCAAAAAGAAGAAACCGCGCGGCATACTCTCGATCTTTTTCAGGAAACAAAAGTAACGGCGCAAGAGATCAACAAAAGGGGAGTTGCATATCTTCGAAATACACAAGCACAACTACACTACGCGTTTGTTGAAAGGGGATTTACATATTAGAGATGAAAGGGACACTTCAACAAAAGCTCTGTTTACGGCTTACCCTGCTTCACAACTCTCAATGCAAAACACCCCCAAAGTTATTTACGGTTTATCATACTGTCTAACTTTAGGGGTGCAGTTCACAGTCCCGACGCCTTTTTCATCGCTTCATCGTCACTGCAACCTTGAGATAGCGTTGCTGTTCCGGCGGTTTCGCTCCTCGAATCGGCAATGAATCCGCTCAGCCTGTACTCACCGCATTTTTGAAACACACTCTGATCATTCGCAATAAAACTTAAGCGATCGGCTACAGAACGAGCCGTTCTGTTTTTTCACCCTTGCTGTAGCTCACGAGAGCAGTTTTCGTGAGCAGGTTGATGTGAAGACTGCTCATTTCGGCGCTGTTTGTCCAGATGAGGGTCAGTTCGCTTTCGCTTACGGACTCCACTGCGAACGTCCCTTGAAAGCTCGGATGTCCGTTCCGAAACCGGATGAGGCGGATGAGACGCTTTACAACATCGCGTTCGAGCGCCGCGTTCACCTCGTCGACAGAGTAATTATAGCGATTGATTTCGCGGCCATCTCCGGACTGCGCTGCGCACTGATACTGATTCGTGCCCGCAAGTAATCCCACATAGTATACCTGCGGGACGCCAGGCGTGAACAACTGTATCGCTCTGGCGATGATATAATCATCGTCGTTTTCATTTAACACGGAATAAATCGTGCCTCGAATCTGGTGCACATCAAAGCCGTTGGCGCTTTTATGTGAGTTTGAATATACTTTGCTGACATTACAACCCCGGCTTAAACAGATGTCTACGATTTTTTGCGCGGCGTCAGGATCGACCAGCCCGTTTAAATCGGGCATGATCGGCAACCCGTCATGGCAGTCCAGCATCGTGACCTGATTCGCCGGGCGTTCGGTCAAATATCGAGCAAGAGAATCGAATCGCACGAGCATGATCGCTTCGACGATTCGATAAGGCAGGATGAAGTCGTAGATCCAGTATCCTCTGGACGCAAGCGCATACTGGAAGTGATAATCGGCATGCACCTCCGGTAGAAGCGTGAGATGGTATTTTTCGGCCAAGGCGGAGATCCAATCCAGAAACTCATAGATTTCCGGTTCCAGAAAGAAACAGGAGGTGCCGGCTTTTTTATTCACATACCCGACCGCGTCCAGACGCACGGTTTTTACGCCTGATTCGCTGAAGTTGCGTAACACATCTTCGAACATCTTCTTTGCAATATCCGAGTGGATATCGACGTCGATCTGCTCGGAAGGGTCTGTTTTGCCAAAGGTCGTCCAGACACGTACCGGACCGTGACCCTTGCGCTGGTATTCGGAGTAAGGTAGCGTGCGCCTTAAGAAAATGCGATCGATGTCGCTTTGAACCGGGACGCCGTCACTCCAAACTTTGGAAAGGGTGATAAACAAGTCCGCATACGCCGAATCCGGGCCTTTCTTGAGATAGTCCTGAAATTGCTCGGATTGTCTGGAGATATGGTTCACCATCAGATCGACCAAGATATCGTGGCTTCGGCCGATCGACTCCAGATCGCTCCACTCACCGAATGCAGGGTCGATTTCAAGATAGGTCAGCGGCGCAAATCCTCTGTCTCCCGACGAGGGGAACGGGGGAAGTATGTGGACACCGCCATCAAAAAGGCCGCTCAACGGACCTTCCAGAACGTTTCTGAGCTCCTTCAGGCTACGCCCTAACGAATTCGGATATGTGATGAGCTGCACTTTGTTTTTCACAGTTTGACCTTTCCCGCAATGAACGGTAATTCGTTAGTGGATGCTATCGTCCGGAAACATGACATCATAATCTTTCATAATGATGATGTCGGCCAAGTAACGAAATCCGGCAATGATTTTATGCTCCGTTTTCAAGATATCCTCGATAAAAGGATCACCGGCTTCGGTGCCGCGACTTCTTTTATTGCGGTGCTCGAGCGTATCCAATCGATTTCTGGCAATGAAGACCCGGCAATTTACATGGCGAAGCAAGGCGGTATACGTTCCTTCGATGATAACGACCCGCACCCCGTCGAGGGGCACGATCTCCTGCGCAATAGTGTCCTTTGCATAATCGACGAGCGGTTTTGTAAGTTTGTTTGCACCTTGCAGCGCATCTCGAATCTGCTGATTCAGCAGATCCATCTCAACTTCGACATCCGGCCCCAGCCATGCGTCATCTTCCCTTCGTTTCAAGTCGTTTGAAACGGGCGGTAACTTGAAATAATCGTCCTGCCCCAATACGATGGATGAGATCTGATGGCGTGCAAATTCATCGCCGATTGCTTTCGCAGTCTCGGTTTTGCCGCTACCAGATTCGCCTGAAATGGTTATGATATAACGATCAGTCTGCGATACATCTGGAAGTATGCGGGCTACAATTTTTCGGCTAGCATCAATATGATGCTTTTCAATAATAAGAATATCGCCTTTCATACATGCTCCTTACTGGTGAATATGACACGTACAGTATATCCACCATAATTTACGATGTCAACCGGATGACATGCAAAATTTTACATTCCACCGCCATGTTTGCCGTCGGATGCAACACAGCAGAAAGCGAATGATCCGACTTTACAAAGAAATGAGCCATTTGATTACCAGCAAAATGATCTCACTGATCACTGCGAAAATGAAGGAATGGTGGCGATTTTTACCATTGTCATGCGGTTGACACCTCTCGCGAACGGTGATATATTCATCACAGTTCAATATTTTTAGGAGAAAGTAACATATGGCAACACTCATCGATGTCGCCGAGAGAGCAGGGGTCTCGGTTACCACGGTTTCTAGAATGCTGAACAATCGTGTTCCTATTAGTCCTGCAACACGCGAAAGCATTATCAAAGCGATGGAAGATCTGGATTATCAGCCGAATGAGCTGGCTCGTTCGCTGTTTAAGAAAAACAGCCTAATGATTGGCCTGATCATTGCGTCTGCGAATAATTATTTCTTTTGCAAGATCATTGACAGCGTTGAACATTATGTGACGAAGCATGGATACAAGTTGCTTCTCTGCCTGTCCAACAATAAAAAACAGAATGAAATCGCTTACTTTAATATGCTCAAAGCAAACCAGGTCGCCGGCGTAATCCTTGCGAGCAATACGCAGAACCTCGAACGGTACCTGAGCTTCAACGCGCCGCTGGTTACTTTTGACAGAATGCTTTCGCCGCATATCCCTTCGGTCAGTTCTGACAACTATAATGGCGGCGTGCTGGCGGCAAAGCACTTGCTGGAAAAAGGTTGCAAGCGCCCGGCGTACGTGATGGACACGCGTCGCATGGGAATGCACGCGAATTACCGATATGATGGATTTGCCGACACCTTTAAAAAAAGCGGCATCGATCTGGTTGTGCACGCGGCTCCACTCGATAGCTTCATCACTATGAGTTATGAAGATACCATCCGAGAGTTTTTTCAAACCCATCCGGAGATAGACTGCGTTTTCACATCCAACGATATCATCGCCGCGCAGATCCTGCGGTATTGTGCCAGACAAGGCATATCTGTGCCCGGGCAGCTCAAAGTCATCGGGTATGACGATATTGATATGGCGAGTTTCACCTCGCCTTCCTTGACAACGATCCGCCAGCCCGTTGACGATTTGTGCAGATACGCAGTAGAGAGCCTCATCAACTTCAAGGAACGGAACATCGCCAGTATGACTTTGTTTCCCGTATCGCTCATTGAGCGGGAGAGCACCTGAAAAATCATCGGAATCGATGCCATATAGACGTAAGCGGCCAAAGATTTGACGAACGGATGACATCTGGTGGATAGGTGCCGTCTTTTTTTTGTCGATAAAACACAAAAGAAGCACCTTGTGTCAATTACTGTTAGAATAATAGCAGAGCATTTAGACAAAAGTTGACAAATATATAACAAATCGGCATGACAAGGGGTTGACATCGATACTTTGCTGTAATAGTATGGAATTGTGTCAATCATGTGAGGGTCTCAGTTCGTATGATTCACAAATACTTTTCAGGAGGGAACTATGAAAAAAATAAGAACTATCGCGACGATCTTAGCAGTTCTCATGGCCGTAATGCTCGCAACCGCATGTGCAGCACCGGCACCGGCACCCGTTACCCCGGAAGAACCTGCCAGCGAAGCAACGCAGGCGCCTGCTGCAACCGTAGATCCGAATGCAAAAGTTAGCATCATCATCGCCAATGGCAAAGGCGAACTAACAGCGAAGTATCAGGCCGCGGTTGACGCGTTTAGCCTGGAATACCCGAACATCCAGATCGAACAATATACTGGCGCGGTCGGCGATCCGGTCAGCATCTTGGACAAACTGATGGCCTCCGGCACAGTCGTGTCGTTGGCGATGCTCGAGCCGGGCTCGGTCGACACCAAGTACGCCGATTTCAACAAGGTTGATCTTTCCGGCGAAGCTTGGGTGGATGACACCGTGTTCGCGTTCAAAGATGCCAGCGGTGCAACGGTCGGCTTCCCCTTCGCCATTGAAGGGTTCGGCCTGATCTACAACGCTGCGGTTGTGGATAACGCGGTCGGCGGTGCTTTTGATCCCTGGTCGATCAATTCCCGCGACAAGCTGATTGAACTGCTCGGCAAGATCAAGGCGTCCGGCGTAGAATTCCCGATCGCTTATCAGACGGAAGCCTGGTCCGTGGGCAACCACTACAGCTCGATGTTCCTGAATCAGGCGGATGATCCGGCTTCGGTTGTCAAGCAGATGACCGAAGGCTCGTTTGACCTTGCTGGCAACGCAACATGGAACGGTTACTATGAGACCATGTCGTTGCTCGCATCCAGGGATTACAACAAATACGGTGAGCGCCCGCTTGGCTCCTACTATGACGATGCGCACGTCTCCGTCGGCAAAGGCGATAGTGCCATTCTTTTCAACGGCAACTGGGCGTTTGACTCCTTCCAGGCTGTTAGCGGCGAGAAGTTCGGCTTCATGCCGGTACCGGTAGACAATGACCCGGCGAACCCGCTGAACAACAAGATCTGCGTCGGCCCGACGCAGCTCTATGTCATCAATGCGGATGCCTCGCCCGAACAGCAGGCGGCAGCGAAGCTGTTCCTCAACTGGCTGGTTGAAAGCGATTATGGCAAGAATTGGCTCGTCAATGACTGCCAGGTCATCTCCGCCTTCGCCAACAACCCGAATAAAGTAACCAACCCGCTCGGCGGCGCAATTGCGGAAGCGATCGCACAGGGTCGCACCATGCCGTTTACAACCAACTATGTCAATGGCGCAGATTACTTCAACCTCCTCGGGCCTGAAGTGCAGAAGTTCATCGATCAGAAGATCACTCTGTCAGATTTGGCCACTGTCTTTACAGACTACTATAAGAGCCTAGGCTGACGCCTTCCCCGTCGGCAGGCATCGATGGGATGGGCAGGAAACTGCTCATCCCATCGCTTCCATATTCACGTCACTTTTCTTCATTTTTGGCTGGAAATTCATATGGAGGGGTAAGCTTTGTGAAAAAAAAGCATTTAGCGAGCAAGGTTGGCAATCAGCTATTTTTCACGACACCAACGATCATTGTCTTTGCGTTTACAGTGCTGATTCCGTTTGCCTACGGCCTGTATCTGACGTTTATGAACATGCCCAATATCTCCAGCACACTAACATTTAACGGAATTGAGAATTACATCACGGCATTTCGCGATGTGAAATTTTGGAAAGCACTATTGCTGACCGTACGATATGTTCTCGCCTGCGTCATCTTGGTCAATGTGCTGGGCTTTGGCCTCGGCTATCTTGTGACATCCGGCTTACGCGGGCAAAATTTCTTTCGCTCTGCGCTGTTTACGCCAAACATGATCGGCGGTCTGGTCATGGGCTATATCTGGCAATTCATTTTTGTGCAGAGCCTGCCGACGATCGGACGGCAGCTCGGCATCGAAATACTCCGTTTGGGATGGCTTGGCGATGCGACGCTTGCATTCCTTGCGATGGTCATTGTCACGATCTGGCAGATGAGTGGATATATGATGCTGATATTCATCGCGGGGTTCGTGTCGCTGCCGAAAGATGTTCTGGAAGCAGCTTCAATTGACGGGGCAAACGGCTGGAAGCGGATGCGATATGTGACGCTGCCACTAATGACGCCATCTTTCGTGATTACGTTCTTTTTGACACTTCGAAATTGCTTCATGGTCTACGACATCAACTACAGCCTGACCGGCGGTGGCCCATATCAAAGCACCCAGATGGTTTCCATGTATATCGTCCAGAAGGCGTTTATGGAAAGCAAGTTTGCTGTCGGGCAGGCGGAAGCGGTCATCCTGTTTGTCGTCGTCGCCGTGATATCGCTCATACAGGTCAGTATCGGAAAGAAGAGAGAGGTGGATGCATGATGAATAAAAAACTCAACATTGGGAAGCCGTTGATCTATCTCTTCTTGTCGGCAGCCGTTTTGATGTATATCTTCCCGTTCGTTCTGATCATTTTGAATTCATTTAAGAGCAATGGTGAAATTCTCGAAAATCCATTTTCTCTTCCGAAAACGTTA
>JAUYTF010000271.1 GCA_030695285.1 Eubacteriales bacterium
GGGAGACGGGGCTCGAACCCGCTACCTCAGCCTTGGCAAGGCTGCGCTCTACCAAATGAGCTACTCCCGCAAAAGTTGCCGCATATGACTGCGGCAAAATGATTGGTACCCCCTCAGGGATTCGAACCCTGGACACCCTGATTAAGAGTCAGGTGCTCTAGCCAACTGAGCTAAGGAGGCGCATTTGGGCGCTCGGCTAGTCGCCGTTTCCGGCCGACGGCCTGAGCCCTATCGTCAGCAGTTTGGGTTAGATTGTGGCGACTATCCTCAAACCGCGGCAAAAAGTATTATAGCATCTTTCGCGCGGATGTCAACCGATTCTGACCATGTTCTGCCGAAAAATTGAGATTGTCCGAGCCTGCTCTCCCGCGCAACTCCGTCGCCCTATCACGCGCTGCTCGCCCCATGCGAAAGGCTCGCCTGGTCACATCTCACACGCAAATCACCATCGCCCGATTGCGCGCTGCTCGCCCCATGCGAAAGGCTCGCCAGGTCACATCTCACCCGCAAATCACCATCGCCCGATCGCGCGCTGCTCGCCCGAAAATCAGGGTATGGCGGGTCACGATGTTTCCACGCCGCACTATCGGTGTGAAGAACGTCAGAATTGTATACACATTTCGTAAATTCCGTAACATTTGCCCCAAAACGCTTGAAAATTTCCACAGATATATTATCATATCTCTCAGAAAGAACTTCCGCAAAAATATCAGTTGCGGAGTCGCCCGCGCCGGAGGAGGGGAACACCGGCAGCGCGCGATCGAAATAAGGGGGAACAACACATGGAAACCAAATACTGCACCAGCTGCGGGCGGGCGATTCATGCCGGCGAGTTTCGCAGCGCGAACGGCACCTGCGGCGAATGCGCGGCAAAAGCGCAACCCAATGCCCACACCACGCAATACTCCGAGAAGGACTGGCTCGTGACGCTGCTCTTCTCCATCTTTCTGGGCTATCTCGGCATCCACCGCTTCTACGTCGGCAAGATCGGCACGGGCATCCTCTGGCTGCTCACCGCTGGCTGCTTCGGCATCGGCGCACTGGTGGATATCATCATGATCGCCACCGAGAACTTCACGGACGACAGCAACCGCCTCATCGTGCAGGATTCGCGCAAGAGCCCGAATTACGGCTATTCTTATGCGAGCAGCAGCAATGCGGGCGGAACAAAATCCTCACGTGAAGATGTGCTCGATCAGATCGAAAAACTCGCCAAGCTCCGCGATTCCGGCGCGATTACGCAGGAAGAGTATGAGCAGAAAAAAGCCATCCTGATGGCAAAAATCTAAGAGCGAGTCTCATAAACTCCGAAAACCGCCACTTGGGCGGTTTTTTTGTGTCTTGTAGTCATTTTTCCATTTTTCGACAAGTTGTTGCTATCTGTTGCGTACAAAATCAGTTGTTTGTTCATTTCGTGTTAATGTTTTACGTGAAATATGTGTATATGAATTTTGTGTGAATTGGAAAAGGGTATTGGTTTGGGGATTTTGTTTGCTCGTCCAAACTTGTTCACTATTTTATTTGGTTACTCTCTCCTGAACTGTTTTTCTCTTTGCTATATTAATCATGATTGTCTACAACATTATTTGCCTCTATGCTACAATTTAATTGTATGTTTACTAACTAAATTTGTTAGTGTATACTTTAACATTATAATATCAGAGGTGCATATGCGAACAATATCAATGCAAAGATTTCTTGACCAAATCTATGAAGGTTATTTAG
>JAUYTF010000273.1 GCA_030695285.1 Eubacteriales bacterium
GTGCTTCAGCGTCCGCCCGATTAACCCGTAGATGCGCTCTTTCATCAAATCCATCACCAGCTCGTTCCCAGAATACGCAAACATTTGCGTAACAGTTTAGATCGCCGAGTAATTGCCGAAGCTGGCAAATGCGCTCACGCAACGACTAGATCACGGAATAATTTCCTAAGAAGGTAAAACTCTCGCTGATGCGCTCGAGCTCCTCCAGCATAGGCAGCACGCCCTGTTCGCGGACAGAGGCATCCAGATCGAAGAAGAAGATGAACTCAAAATTGCGCCCCATGACCGGGCAGCTCTCGATTTTGCTTGTATTCACGCCATAGGCGGATATCTTCGTGAGAATGCTGTTGAGCGCGCCCGGCTCGTTTTTGCAGTCCAGAATCAAGCTGATCTTGTTTGAGCCGGCATAGATGATCGGGTTTTTCGCGATGCAGATGAAGCGTGTGTAGTTGTTGTCGCTGTCCTGCACATCGTCCTTGACCACGCCAAGGCCGTAGAGCTCGGCGCAGGCGTGTGAGCTGATCGCCGCCGCTTTGGGGTTGATTCCCTCGGCAACCATCTTCGCCGCCACCGCTGTGTTGGCGCAGGGAATCACCTTCACCTTGCCGTTGAGGCTGGCAAGATACCGGCTGCACTGGCCGATGGCCTGCTCGTGCGAATAGATCTCCGTGATGTCGCCAATCTTCGTGCCTGGCTTTGCCAGTAGCTCGTGGCGGATATGCAGCGTCGTGCCGCGCACGATGGAGAAGCGCTTTCTTTGCAGCAGGTCGTATACCGTGCGCACGGAGCCGTTGGCGCTGTTTTCGATGGGCAGCACGCCAAACTGGCAGAGCCCCGATTCCACCGCGTCAAACACCGCCTCAAAGCTCTTGACATACATGATGTTGCCGCGCGGCAAAAGCTTGTCGCAGGCTGCCTGTGAGTTTGCGCCCTCCACGCCCTGGCACGCGACAGTGCCCGTGCGCGGGAACACCTCTTCCGGCGCGGCAAGCGCGCGCTCGATGAGCGCGGTCACCTGCGCGGGCGGGGAATACAGCTCGGTCTGGCGCGCTTTGTTGAGCTCGATGAGCATGGTGAAGAGCTGATAGGCATACGGCTCCATCTCGCCCGCCTCCGCCTGCACGCGCGCGAGGATCTCCCGCTCCCGCGATTTGTTTAAGACGGGAAGGTTGTGCTCACGCTTATAGCTTGCTACCTGCTCGCCAAGGCGCATGCGCTCTAAGAAGATCTTGAGCAGTTGGCTGTCTATGTTGTCAATCTGATCGCGAATCTGTTCTACTTCCATATTTTTCCCTCTCCATTTCACGGCAAGCGACGGTTATCTTCGCACCGCAGTGTATTTTCAGTTTGATTAAACTTTTTCTTCGAGTATGTAATCCAGCAGAACGAGCGCCGTCACTGCCTCCACCACCGGCACCGCGCGGTGCGCAACGCAAGGATCGTGGCGTCCGTGAACGATGAGCTCCGCGTTCTCGCGTTTGGATAGGCTGACGGTTTCTTGCGCCTTTGCGATCGACGGCGTGGGCTTGACGGCTACGCGCAAAACGATGGGTTGTCCCGTCGAGATGCCGCCCAAGATACCGCCCGCGTGGTTGCTGGTCGTGGTGATGTTGCCGTCCTCACCGATGCGGTAAGGATCGTTGTTCTCGCTGCCGCGCATGGTTGCGGCTTCAAACCCCGCGCCGAAGTCCAGCCCCTTGACGGCGGGAATGCCGAATATCGCCGCCGAGAGACGGTTTTCAATGCCGTCGAACATCGGGCTACCGATCCCCGCCGGAAAGCCGATCGCCGCGCACTCAATCACGCCGCCGACGGAGTCCCCTGCGTGCGAGGACGCAAGGATTGCCGCCTGCATCGCGCGGCCCAAAGCCTCGTTGATCACGGGAAAATCCCTATCTGCGATCTCGTCAAACAGCGTCTGCGCGGGATGCAGGGGAAATGCTTCGTCCGCAATCCCCGCAACCGAAAAGAGATGCGCGCCGATAAAGATATTTTTGCGCACGAGTATCTGCTTGGCGATGCCGCCTGCGATGCAAAGCGGAGCGGTCAGCCTGCCGGAGAAATGCCCGCCGCCACGCATATCCGCCGCTCCTCCCCACTTGAGAAACGCGGTATAGTCCGCGTGGCCGGGGCGGGGTTTGTCCTGTAATTCCGCATAGTCGCGGGACCTCGCGTCGCAATTTTCAATGATGGCGCAAAGCGGGCTGCCCGTCGTCTTGCCATCGAGCAGACCGGAGAGAAACACCGGGCGATCCGGCTCGTTTCGCGCGGTGGAAAGCGCGTTTTTGCCCGGTCTGCGACGTTCCAGAAACGCCTCCAGCGCGAGCAGGTCGATATCCTCCCCTGCGGGCAGGTTCTGTATGGTGACGCCGATGGCGCGCCCGTGGGACTCGCCAAACACGCTCACGCGCAGGGTTCTTCCGAATTCAGACGACATCTAGCTGCCCTCCCAGTCTATTCGAGTTCATATGAGGCGGGAGATGTGAGAGTCACATGCCCACCAAGTTTATAAAAATCATCATAAAACGCGGGATACGATTTGTTCACCGCATCTGCGCCGCGAATCGTTACTTTCTGCGAACAGCGAACCGAAGCGATTGCGGCGGACATCGCGATGCGGTGATCGCGGCAGCTGTCCACCGTGCCGCCGCCGAGCTGCCCGCCCGTGATCAACAGCGCGTCCGGCAGCTCTTCTACCCTGCCACCGAGCGCGCGGAGCATCGCGGAGACGGAAGCAAGCCGATCGCTCTCCTTGAGCCGCAGCCGCGCGGCGTTGACGAGCCGCGTTTCCCCCGCCGCGCATGCACCGAGTACGGCGAGAATCGGCAGCAGATCCGGCGTTTCGCCGACGTCGATCGTACAGCCAATGCGTTGTGCGGGCGAAACCGTCACCGCCTCCGCCGTCGCCGTAACAATCGCGCCAAACTGCCGAAGCGCGTTCAACATCGCCTTGTCGCCCTGCGGCGAATCGAGGCTCAGCCCCGTCATGGTGACGGGTTTACCCAGCGCGCCTGCCGCGAGGAAGAAAGCGGCGTTCGACCAGTCCCCGTCCACGCGCAGTTTGCCGGGGGATTGGATCGCCTGCCCGCCGGAGACGGCGTAAACGCCGTTTTCCACGCGAACGTGCACGCCGAATCTGCGCAGCGCATGCAGCGTGATCTCTACATAGGCCGCGGATTCCAGCCGCGTGGTGAGCGAAATCGTGCTGTCCTGCACGATCAACGGCAGCGCGAGGAGTAGTCCTGTGAGGTATTGCGAGCTCACGTTGCCCGGCAGCGAGAAATTCCCGCCCGTGAGCTGCCCGCGCGTTGCAAACGGCAGACGTTCCGCCGAAAACGCGACCCCGTGCGCCTGCATGACTTGCATGAGTTCGCCGATGGGGCGCTCCGGGAGCCTGCCGGAACCTGTGAAGCGCGCGTGTTCGCACAAAGCCGCCGCAACGGGCAGCAGAAAGCGAAACGTAGAGCCGCTCTCGCCGCAGTCGAGCAAGGGGTTTTCCGCCGCCTGCTCGATGCCGCGCACCAGAACGCCATCCGGTAAAATTTCGATAGCAGCGCCCAGCGCCCGCAGGCAATTGATCGTCGCGTCGATGTCCTCTGAGCGCTGCTCCAGCAAGAGCCGCGTTTCACCCCGGCACAACGCCGCGAGGATGAGCAGACGGTGCGCGTCGGACTTCGACGCAATCGCGGAAATCGTGCCGCCCAGCAGCGCGGGCGAAATGGTCGCTATCATGCGACTATCTCCATCCCGGCGCGAAACACGTCCAAAAGCTGCTCTACGGGGATATCGATCAGCGCGCAGTCGCCGATCTGTTTCGGCACGACGAGCGTGATCGTTCCTCCCGCGCGTTTTTTGTCTGACAACGCGGCCTCGGCCAGCGCTTCGGGTGAAAATTCGGTCGTGATCGGCAGCCCGTTTCGCGTCAGCGCATGTTCAATTCGCCGCGCAATCGGCACTTGTGCCCAGCCGAGCCGCTCCGCCGCACGCGCGATGATCGCAAGACCGATAGCGACCGCGTGTCCGTGCGGCATAGAAAAACCACTGCATTGCTCAATGGCGTGCCCCGCCGTATGGCCGAGGTTGAGCGTCTTACGGATGCCTGTTTCGGTTTCGTCCGCTTCCACGATCCGCGCCTTAAACGCGACGCACTGCGCAACGATCTCTTTTACGTTAGCGCGCGCATCGCCCAATTCAAAAACAGAGAACAATGTTTCATCATCGAGAATACCGGTCTTGATCGCCTCCGCCGTACCGTTTGCGAACTCATCCGGCGTAAGCGTTTCAAAAGTTTTTGTATCGCAAATCACCATCGAAGGCTGATGGAACAGCCCCGCGAGATTTTTACCCGCCGCAAGGTCGACCGCCGTCTTGCCGCCCACAGAGGAATCCACCGCCGCGAGCAGCGTGGTGGGAACCTGCACATACCGTACCCCGCGCAGGTAACACCCCGCGGCAAAGCCCGCCATGTCCCCCGTGACCCCGCCTCCGAGCGCAACCACGCAATCCATGCGCGTCAGGCGCTGTCCGGCGAAAAACTCCAGCATGCCGGAGAGCGAATCCATGCGCTTGTGTGCTTCCCCCGCAGGAAACACATAGGAACACGCGTCATATCCGGCCTCCGCGAGGCTGTTTAAGAGTGTAGGCAGATATAGGTGCGCAACGTTGCTGTCCGTCACCACGATCAAGCGGCAACTTCCCAGCGCGGCGCGCATCAGCCGCCCGCTGTCTTTCAGCAGGCCGCCGCCGATGACGACATCATACCCTTCCCGCACGCGCACGCGGATGACGCAAGGCTCCATGTGTCAGTTTCCTCCCGCCGTGGCTTTTTTCTCGCGCCCGTCTTTTAAGAGCGCCTGTAGTTTCTCCGCGTCTTTCGCTGTGAGCGCTTCGCGGTATTCGTTGAGATGATCGATTAAGATTTCGAGTTGTTCGGTGAGATAGTCCACGTCGTCGAGGAAGAGCTCCGTCCACATCGCCTCGTCAAGATGCGCCACGCGCGTCATATCCCGGAAACTGCCCGCCGAGAAGCCGCGCCTGCGCTGCGCTTCAGGGGACTTAATGTATGCGCTGGAGACGAGGTGCGCGAGCTGAGAGGTGTAGGCGATGATGCGGTCATGCTCCTCCGGCGTGGAGAAGGTCAGCCCCGCAAAGCCGACGTCCGTGAAGAACGACTTGAGCGTCTCCAGCATGCGCATATCCGTGCTCTGGTCGGGCGTGAGAATCATGGAAGCACTAGTGAACAGCTCCTCGCTGGAGTGGACGAATCCGCCGCGCTCGCGACCCGCCATCGGGTGCCCGCCAATGTAGGCAAATCCGTACTCTTTGGCAATCGGCGCCAGCGCGTTGCAGACATTGCGCTTTACACCGCAGAGATCGACCAGAATCGCGCTCTTGGAGATCAGTGGCGCATTTTCCCGCACCCAACCGACCGCTGCCGCCGGACGGATGGCGACGAGCAGGAGGTCGCAAGCGGGGATATTCTCCCGCGTGAGCGCGCCGTCGATGGCACCGCTGAGGCGCGAGAGCGTCATGGTCTCCG
>JAUYTF010000286.1 GCA_030695285.1 Eubacteriales bacterium
ATACGCTCGTGAATCGCGTCCACGATCCATTCCGGTTGCGGAAAGAATGCGTCCTCCAGCTCGTGCGCGGGCGTAATCCAGTTCTTTGCGCCGACAACGACAGGCGGGGCATCGAGATAATCAAACGCAAGTTCTGTAATGTTGCTCGCGAGGTTTCGCATGAAGCTGTTGCGTTCGCAGGCGTCGCCTGCAACGACGATGCGCCCGGTCTTTTTGATACTCTCGATCACGGGTTCATAGTTGAAGGGAACGAGCGACCTCGCGTCGATGATCTCGGCAGAAACGCCGTATTTCTCCTGCAGGATGTCCGCGGCTTTCGTCACGCGATAGAGTGTAGCGCCGATGGTGAGGATGGTGACATCCTTGCCCGCTCGCTTGATGTCCGGCTCGCCAAACGGAATTTCGTATTCCGACTCCGGCACGCCTTCCGCGCGGAAGAGCTCGGCGACGTCATAAATGCGCTGGCTTTCGAGGAAGATGACCGGATCAGTGCCGTTGAGCGCGGACTGCATGAGGCCCTTTGCGTCATAGGGCGTGGCCGGAAAAACGACCTTGAGACCGGGAATGTGCGCAACCAGCGCGCTCCAGTCCTGCGAGTGCTGCGCGCCGTACTTGCTGCCGACACTCATGCGAAGCACGACAGGCATCTTGAGCATGCCCGCGCTCATGGACTGCCATTTACAGAGCTGGTTGAAGATTTCGTCCCCTGCTCTGCCTAAAAAGTCGCAATACATGAGTTCCGCAATCGCTCTGCCGCCGCTCATGGCGTAGCCGATGGCAGCGCCGACGATACCCGCCTCCGCGATGGGCGTGTTGAACAGGCGGTGATACGGAATCGCCTCCGTCATGCCGCGATAGACCGCAAACGCGCCGCCCCAGTCACGCACGTCTTCGCCGAAAGCGACCAGCGTGGGGTCTTCATAAAACTTGTTGATGATGGGTTCAGCGATGCCGTCCCGCAGCTGATAGACCTTGTTTTTGCTCACGGGTTTGCCGTCCGCTTCCAGCCCGAAGCGCGCGCGCTTGCTCAAGAGCTGTACGCGGGGGCATTCTTCGCGCGGGAGCAGCACATCCGGCTTTCTCGTTTCGTCAAAGGAGCGCACCGTCTGGTTGGAGAACATGAGGTTTCCGATATAGTCGCTCTCCGCGCCGTAGATATCTATGCGCGGGGAAACCGTTTCGTCGATGGAGAGCTTTAGGTTGCGCAATGTGTTTTCCCTAATCGTTACCCAGATAGCGTCAAGCTCGTCCTGCGTAGCAATCTTCGTCTCGACCAGTTGCTTGCCAAAGGCAAGGATGGAGTCCTGCGCTTCCCAGGCTTCGACCTCCTCCTTGGTGCGGTAGGTGCTCGAGTCCGACGGGCTGTGTCCGCTGAAGCGGTAGGTGACAAGGTCTAAAAGCACGGGGCCTTCCGCCTTGGCAACGGGAATCTTGCGGCGGTATGCGTCGATCACCGCAAGCGGGTTAAAGCCGTCCACGCGCTCTGCATGCATGGCAGAGGGCATCACGCCCGCCGCGATGCGCGCGACCATGTCGTAGCCCATGGTTTCGCCGCGCGTCTGACCGCCCATGCCGTAGAAGTTGTTGTTGATATTGAAGATAATCGGCATGCCGCCGCCGTTTTCGCCCCAGAGGGTGCGCACCTGATCCATCGCAGAGATCATCAGACCTTCCCAGACGGGACCACAGGCGATTGAGCCGTCGCCGATGTTGCAAACGACGATGCCCGGCTTCTTATTGCATAGTTTATACAGCGCGGCACCCGGAGCAATGCTGCCGCTGCCACCGACGATGGCGTTATTTGGGAAAATGCCAAAGGGCGTAAAGAATGCGTGCATGGAGCCGCCGAGGCCTTGGTTAAAGCCGTTTTTGCGAGCAAAGGTTTCGCACATCATGCCGTAGAGCAGGAAGTTGATCGCGATCTCCTTGACCGTCTTGCCGCTGTCTTTCACGACGGAGAGCGTGCGCCCGCCGAAGAAATCCTGCATGATCTGCTTGAGCTTTTGATCATCGAGAATCTGGATGGAGCGCAGGCCTTTGGCGATGATTTCTCCGTGGCTGCGGTGCGAGCCAAAGGTGAAGTCGTCCAGCGTGAGTTCATAGGCCGCGCCTACATACGCCGCTTCCTGTCCTATGCCAAGATGCGCGGGGCCGGGGTGATTATACTGCACGCCGCAATATTCGTTTGTGGTTTTAATGAGGTTGAGCATGGTCTCAAACTCGCGGATGTAGGCCATGTCACGATAGATATTCAAAAGCTCTTCTTTTGAAAAATTCTTCATCTCATCTTTGACGGTCTTTTGATACTGATTCACCGGAATCGGCGGAAACGAAAGCGTTTCGGGTTTTCTGACCACGTTGGGATCGATGAAAATCTGTTTTGCCATTGTTATTTCTCCTTATATCTGACGCAAAAATACTAAAAAACTATTTAAGAACGATCACTCCATTAGTTATAAATCGGATTTAATACTGAAAGACCGCTTCGCGGATGATCTCGGCAACCGTCGGATGCGGGAAGACGATCTGCTTGATCTCGTCAATGGTCAGCCCGAGTTCGATGAATGTGCCCACGCTAACGATGAACTCGCTGGAGTAGTTGCTCAGCATCTGCGCGCCGAGCACCTGCTGTGTCACGTTGTTGACGATGAGCTTCATGACGCCGTCGCCACCCTCGTTCTCCGCGAGATAGCGGCCGGAGAAGCGCATTGGAATCTTCACGCAAGTTGCATCGAGCCCCTTTGCCTTTGCGCTGGCTTCTGTTTCGCCGACGGAGGAGAGCTCCGGATTGGTGTAC